>PGTJ01000013.1 GCA_002794515.1 Phototrophicales bacterium | reverse complement strand
GTATTATGCCCCATATGCGCTCGATTATCTGCTCAATGATGCCGATATAAATTATCTTGGCAATTTAACCTTCCCCAATAGCACCCGCCCATTATTCAATCCGCGTGAGTTGCGCCATATGGAAGATGTCAAACTTGTCACTCGTGGCGCATTTTGGATTTTGACCATCGGCATGATAACCTCACTCGCAATTAGCTTATTGGCATGGCGCACAGCCGATACGCGCCATGCCATGCGAAGCGGGATTTTTGCAGGTGGAATAGGCATTATCACCATCATCCTCACGATTGTTATTATGGCAATTATTGCATGGGACACCTTTTTCACCTTGTTTCACACCCTGTTATTTGAAAGTGGCACATGGCAATTTCTATATTCAGATACACTTATCCGCCTGTTTCCAGAAAAATTCTGGTTCGATGCCGCCCTTTCTATTGGTGCAATTACAACCATATTGGCGATTATCCTTCTCGCAATTACAAGGCGATACCGTTAAAATAGATATCAGAATATATTTATTTGATGCCTAAAGCGCTTATAGCAAGGATTTTTGACCATGTTACAACCATCAGCACGATTAAAAAATTTGCCACCTTATTTCTTCTCGGTGATTGGCGATAGAATTCGTCAAATGCAATCAGAAAAGATTAAGGTCTATCGGCTAGATATTGGCAATCCAGATATGCCACCGCCATCGGCTGTCATCGAATCCCTGGCAACATCGGCGAGTAACCCCAAAAATCACGGCTATAATAGCTATCGTGGAACACCCGCCTTTCGTCGTGCGATGGCAAAACATTATCAACGCCGATTTGGTGTCGCCCTAGACCCAGATGTCGAAATTTTGCCCCTCTTGGGCAGTAAAGAGGGCATTGTCAATATCACTCTAGCTCATCTTTCTAAAGGTGATATTGCCCTCATACCCGATATTGGTTATCCCGCCTATGCGATGGGAACGCGCCTCGCCGAAGCCGAAATTCATTGGGTGAGGCTCGATCCAACGGATGGGTATCGCCCGATGTTAGATGAAATCCCGATGGATATTCTCAATCGTGCCAAAGTGTTGTGGATTAATTACCCGAATAATCCCACAGGCGCGATGATTACCCTAGAGGACTATAATCGTATCGCCAATTTCTGCCAAAAACACAATATTTTGCTTATATCCGATAACCCCTATATGGATGTGCTATTTGATGGCGCAACTGCCCCCAGTGCGCTCCAAGCCGATGCCGATAGAAACTATATCGTTGAATTTTTCTCATTTTCTAAAAGTTATAACATGGCAGGATGGCGCTTAGGAGCGGCATTGGGCAGTAAAGGGGCAATTGATAATCTGTTGGCAGTTAAAAGCAATATCGATAGCGCCCATTTCACCCCGATATACGATGCGGGCATCACTGCATTAGATACTCCCCAAGATTGGCTCGATGAGCGTAATGCCATTTATCAACAGCGTAGAGACAAAATCATGTCTATATTGCCCAAAATCGGCTTGTCGGCTGATATACCAATGGGTTCATTATATGTGTGGGCAAAAGTTTTAGATGGCGATGCGACCGCTTATGTCGAGTCGGCACTGACCAATGCCCATGTATCTCTCGCACCTGGTGGTGCTTATGGACCAGGCGGCGAGGGATATGTGCGCTTTAGCGTGGGTGTTGAAGATAACGAACTTGCAGAAGCACTCGATGCCCTCGTATCATGGTATAACAAACGTTAAAAGGACATATGACCGAATTTTTTCAACCCAATCAACAAGAAAAAGCATTTCTAGTGGGTGTGACTGTTAAAGGCAGTCGCCCACTTCTGTCTGTCCGCGAATCGCTCAAAGAGCTGGCTCTGTTAGCCGATACGGCAGGCATGATTGTCACGGGACAAGCGACACAAACGGTCAATCACATAGACCCGTCTACATTTATCGGCACAGGTAAAGTAGAAGAAATTAAAGAATCTCTGATTGAGTTAGAGACCAATATCGTCATATTTGACGATGAACTATCCCCCCGTCATCAACGCGAATTAGAACGCCGATTTGGAGAAAATATCAAAATTATAGACCGCTCCACATTGATTTTAGATATTTTCGCACAACATGCCCGTACACGCGAAGGGGCTTTGCAGGTCGAACTCGCCCAATATGAATATCGCCTACCTCGCCTAACACGTCTATGGACACACCTCGCCAGACAAGCAGGTGGCAGTGGCTCAAAAGCAGGTGTTGGCTTACGCGGTCCTGGCGAAACTCAGCTCGAAGTCGATAAGCGTGAAATTGGACGCAAAATTGCCAAACTCAAAGAAGAAATTGAATTAGTGCGGATGCAACGCAACCAGCATCGTCGGCAACGCACAAAATCGGGCATTCCTATCATCGCGTTAGTCGGTTATACCAATGCAGGAAAATCCACCTTACTTAAAACAATTACAGGCTCAGATGTTTACATCGCCGATCAACTATTTGCCACACTAGATCCAACCACACGCCGATTTGAATTACCATCGAGTCGCCAAGTGCTATTAACCGACACAGTGGGGTTCATCCAAAAATTACCGACAACGCTCATCACCGCCTTTCGTGCCACACTCGAAGAAATTGCCGAAGCCGATTTAATCCTGCATGTAGTAGATGCTTCACATCCCAATGTGTTACAACATATCGAGGCTGTAGAAGACACGCTTGCAGAACTTGATGTCATTCATATCCCTAAATTGCTGGTATGGAACAAAATAGACAACTTGAAAAATGGCATATATCCACCAGAAACAGATATGGATGAATACATCAGCCAAGTATATATCTCTGCAAAGAAAAATGTGGGCATTGCTGAATTACTGGAAGCCATTGAACAAGCGCTGGTCATGAATATGCGTTTGGTGCGATTACTCATCCCGTATGAACGTGGGGAACTCATTTCACAGTTGTTTAATGTCGCCAATGTTGAAAGTCAAGAACATACCAATGATGGTGTTATCTTAACAGTGCAATTGCCAATTGCCATTAAATATCAATATCAAGAATTTCAATTAGAAGGATAAATCGCCATGCTCAAAAGAATAGATAGATCTCCCCTTCTGCTCAGATTACTGGCATTCCTGTCAAATTTTCTGGCGAAACAGCGCGGATTGCCTGCCGTTATTGGCGTGATTTTTATCATTATTAGCCTGATTGTTCAAACCATTAATGTCGGTACGGATAGTGTTTTGCTCGAATATATTGGTATATTGACACATCACATAGGTGTTCTGATTGCAATCATCGGATTACTCTTGTCTAATCCGTTAGGGAAATAATCCCTAACGGATGCAATCAGAACAGGTAGGTGATGTGTCAATTTATCCGTTCAGTTTGTTTAAATCTACCCAGTAAATTTCTGGACGATATATGGTATGAACAAATAAACGCATATCATCTGAGACAGTTAGTCCAGCAAGTGGTGCGGCAAGTTCTGTGTAAATGACTATCTGAAATTCATCGTTTGTACAACCACCTTTTTCTATACAAACAGTGGGATCTACTCGTCCGACTAATCCCCGTGTGCCAAGTGCATAAGCAAAATACAGATAACCATCCCCTGCCAAAACCAAATTTGTGGCATTTTGCACACCACTGAGCAATGGTTGCGCTTCTACAGGCTCTTTCGCCACTAAACTGGCTTTATCTATCCATTCAATCGATCGTCTGGAACTGCCATTATTGACGACAAATACATAATCATCCGTGACGACTAACCCCGTTGGCGACCGAAAGCCATCTAACAATACCTCTGATGTGCCATCACGACCCACCATATAAATCGCATTGTCTGAGATGCTCGTCACCAAAAAGTGTGTTTCATCCAAATAAGCAATGCCCCACGGCTTGGGAATATCGGGTACGACCGTCACAGGCGACCCCTGCCGACTAATTCGCACAATGCTATCTAAATCATAATCGGGTATCCACAAATTAATCCCGCCATTATCTTCGACATAAAGGGTATGGGCGCTTCGGACACCATAACTATATGTAATCGTCTCACCTGTATTCGATTGCAACCGATACAACGTCCAATCACCTGTACAAGCGGTATACAAAAAGTTCTCAAACCATTGTATCCCGTTTGGACGTTGCACATTACCCGTCAAAACCGATAAGTCCGTCTGAGTAAACGGTTGGGTGATGCTCGTATTATCAGTGATATCGGCTTCTTCTGTGCTTTCTGGCGTGGCTGTGGTCTCTGGAACTGGTGTCTTTGTCGGCGCAGGTGTTGGTGTTATAGATTGCCCCCACACACCCATGCTCATTGACGCAACCAACAAAACTAAACTTGCGAGAATAACCATACGTATCCGAATCATGTTGCTTCCTTTATGTTGTTTTTCTGACTATCCGAAAATTTAACAAGACTTGGAACACGAACATAGAACGTTGTACCCTGTTGTGGCTGACTTTCCAACCAAACCTTGCCCTTATGACTTTCTACTATCGTTTTCACAAGGCTTAATCCTAAACCTGTTCCCGTGATATGCTCAACCCCGGCTTGCTGTCCACGATAAAATCGCTCAAATACGCGCTCTTGTATCTCTTTTGGAATCCCCACACCATTATCTTGTATCTTAAACACCACATATTGTCCCTCAGAATATACACTGACCACAATATGACCATTCACCAGTGTGAATTTTATGGCATTCTCAACAATATTGATAATCGCCCGTTCAAATTGCTTCGGGTCTCCTCTAAAATTGGGGACTTCTTCAATATGCGTCTCTATGGCAATCTTCTTGTTATCAATCAGATGCGCCAATTCTGCCAACACATCCTCGATAATATGTGCAGGTGTGCAAATTTCCCACTCAAAACCAAGTAACGATGCTCGTTCAACATCCAAAACACCCTGTATGATGCGTTTCATACGCTCTAATTGCCATTCCACTGTTTTCAGGGTCTTATCGACCGCTTCAGTGATGTGACTATCCAATTCCATTCGCAATAATTCCATTTGGGTCATCGCACCCATCAGGGGATTTTTTAGGTCATGGCTCGCCATGCGTATCATCTCGCTCTTGAGCCTGTCTAATTCTTTCTGTTCATCAAATAAATGACTATGCGTAATAACAATCGCGATCTGTGCGCTCAGCAATTCAAGGACATAAATATCTTGTCTATCAAATACACGCCCATGCTTGCCATTCACCACCAATAAAACCCCAATTACATGCCCCGAATAAATAAGCGGAATAGCCACCACAGACCCAAAGGTATCGCGTGCCAATGGCAACTCATCTTCACCATGCCAATCACGCCCATAATTTTCTAAATAAATGGTTTTATGGCTATCGATAACTGTGCCTATCAGCCCTTTCGCAGGAGTGATTTGCAAACCCATATAAGACTTGGGTAATTCATACCCACTACGTAATAAAAATATCCCCTGTACATCCGGTTTAGGTGGCTCTTTCAAAAAAATCCCTACGGCATCCGCTTCTAAAAGGCGCGCCGTTTGACCAACAATTTCATCTAACACCGTGTCTAAAGCTACTTGACTAGATATCGCCACACTCAAACGGTGCATCGTCTCCACTTGATTTTCGCGTTCTGCCAATGGCTCGATGATCTCTTTGCGGATAATCGAAAACGCAATAATCAGACCGCCTATAGACCCCAAACTCGTGGCAAATGAAGCGACAATCAATTGCGGATTAAAAAAGATGAAGCCCTGACCCAATATGAATAATAAAATACCCGCTAATAATCCCACAGAAGCAATTTTTTTGCGATACCGCCACACCAGAAATAATGTCGCCCCATCGAATATAAAATAAAATATCACAAAAATCATTGGCAGTTGCAAGTCAAGTGATATTGCGTTATTCAGCAACCCACCTTGTATCGACAATAAAAATAATTGATACCCCGCAAATACTCCTAAACCAGAAAATGCTAATATCCGAAATTGTTTGCTTTGTATGCCAATGAGTGTGGTGGTCAATACATAAATACCAACACTTGCCCCAGAAAATCCAAATTGCGTTAATGTCAGCGCAAATACCCCAATACCGGGAATATCCGCCGCCACCAATCCAAATTGCACCAAAAACGACCCCACATTCCAGATAATCAGAAATAACAAAAAAACCGCAAAAAACTGATTTTGTTCTTTACGTGGGTTCTGCCATAATATTAAAATCAAAAAGCCTAACGCCAATGCCAGCGTTAAGCCATTGATGAGCAATGTGACTGTCGTTAATGGAAACATCGCAGGCGCTAATCAATACTACCCGGTGTTTGCTTCTCAAACCGATACCCAATCCGATGCTCGGTGAGGATATAAATCGGATTAGCAGGGTTTGGTTCTATTTTTCGGCGCAATTGCGCGATATACACCCGCGGATAATAAATATCATTCACATATTCCTGACCCCATACTTGCTCCAACAAACTCCGTTGCGATACAACTCGTCCCGCATTCTCGATGAGCGTGGCTAATAATTTAAATTCCGTAGGGGTCAAATGCTTTTTCTGATTACGCACATACACATGTCGCCGATGCAAATCGACCATCAAATATCCATCGTTGTATCCTTGATCATTATCACTGGCGACCATCTGCGCCCGCCTGAGTAACGCATTCACCCGCGCCACAAATTCATTTAACCCAACAGGCTTGATGATGTATTCATCTGCACCTGCTTTTAACCCCTCTATGATGCTCTCTTCGGTGATGGCTTGTGCCGAAAGCATCATAATCGGCGTATCGGCGACTTCTCGAATACGTTTACACACCGTCAGACCATCCATACCGGGCATAACAATATCCAAGACAACCAAATCGGGACGAAATACATGAAAAATCTTTAGCCCCTCTAAGCCATCGCCTGATGACATCACCTCATGACCATCTTTGATGAGGGCGCGCTCCAGTGCATCTCGAATGACCTCTTCATCATCCACAACCAATATTTTCATGTATCTGTCCTTTCTTATCTATAAACGTGCCAGCACCGCCTCTGTGAATTCATCGGTGTTTGCCACCGTCTTCGTCTGTGCATCTGCAAGGTCGGCAGTCACGATACCATCGGCTAAAGCACTCTCTACTGCTAATTCTATTGTATTCGCTTCTGTCTCTAAGCCAAGACTATACCGCAACATCATCGCCACAGACAATATCATACCCGTTGGATTTGCCTTTTTCATCCCCGCAATATCGGGCGCAGATCCATGCACAGGTTCATACAACCCAAACCGTCCATCTCCTAATGATGCCGATGGCAACATCCCCAACGACCCCGCCAATACAGAGGCTTCATCACTCAAAATATCACCAAACATATTCTCTGCCAAAATCACATCAAAACTCGCAGGTCTGGTGAGCAGGTGCATGGCACAACTATCGACTAAGCCATGTTCGAGCGTCACATCGGCATAATCTTCATGCACCTTCACCACCGTTTTGCGCCACAAGCGCATCGCCGCCAACACATTCGCTTTATCCACAGATGTCACCTTTTTGCGCCGTCCCTGCGCCGCCCGAAATGCCACATGTGCCACCCGTTCTACTTCTGGAACAGTATATAACATCGTATCATATGCCGAGTCGCCATCTTCTTGTTCTTGGCGCGGACCGAAATATAACCCACCCGTCAATTCACGCACAAACAACAAATCTACGCCCGCCAATAAATCGGCGCGTAGTGGCACACGATGCACCAATGTCGGGTATGTTTTCACAGGGCGTAAATTGGCAAACAAATTGAAATGTTTGCGTATCTTGAGCAACCCTTGTTCTGGGCGCACCTTAGCCGTTGGATTATCCCATTTCGGACCACCAACCGCCCCCAATAACACTGCATCCGATTGTTCAGCCAGCTTAATCGTCTCATCAGGCAATGCCACGCCCGTTTTATCAATGGCAATCCCGCCGATTAATCCTTCGTGATATACAAATTCATGCCCATATCGCTTGCCAATGGCATCCAAAACCCGTTGTGCCGATGCCATCACCTCTACACCTACCCCATCACCGGGCAATACCGTCAACGTTGCTTTGACCATATTCATGTCCTCTATGTATGATGCTGATGAACAGGATTACCCTGTTCATCCTCAAAAATCCAGTCAAAAATTATACCACAACCGATGAAATTCCCTCGCCTTGTTCATCAGTCATGCTCAAAAATGTGATACCATACTCGATACTATCCACCAATGCCAACCAACTGGCATGAATGATATTCGTCCCAGCACCAACTGTGTTCCATCGTTGCCCACAACATTGCGTCTCGATGAATACCCGTGTGGTCGCCGCTGTCGCTTTATCACTATCTAAAATACGCACTTTATAATCGACCAATTGAAAATCTGCCATTTGTGGATAATGTGGGATGAGCGCCTTCCGCAAGGCTAAATCTAACGCATTCACCGGACCGTTGCCCTCTGCCGCCGTATGAACAATATCACCATTCACATCCAATTTGACCATCGCCTCAGAGAGCGCCCCTCTGTCGCGCCTATCTTCGACCAAAACCGTGAAATCAATCAATGTGAAGAGCGGTGTATAGTCGGGCTGTGCGCGTCGCAACCGCACAGCAATCGATGCCTCTGCACCCTCAAAGACGAACCCCTCATTTTCCAGCGTTTTAATCTCATCCAAAACCCGTGTCGTCTCATCCTGCGACACATTCATGCCAAATTCTTCGGCTTTACTGAGCAAATTCCCCCGACCAGATAAATCAGAGACCAAAACCCGCATTTCATTACCCACAATTTCGGGTTTGATATGCTGATAGCTATCCACATTGCGCCGAATCGCCGCCACATGAATCCCACCTTTATGTGCAAACGCGCTCTTGCCCACATATGCCAGATGGTCATCTGGCGCAAGGTTAGCAATCTCCGCCACTGTGCGCGATAAGCGTGTTAATTGGCTCAAGTTATGATATGGAACACAATCATACCCCATTTTCAGTTGTAAATCTGGCACAACACTGCATAAATTGGCATTTCCACAGCGCTCACCATAACCATTAATCGTCCCCTGCACTTGTGTCGCACCCATTTGTACCGCCGCCAATGAATTGGCAACCGCCAATTCACCATCATTATGAGTGTGAATGCCTAATTTGACATTCGGAAAACACTCAGCGACTACACGCACATATTCGGCGACTTCCCATGGCAACGACCCACCATTGGTATCACATAACACCAGCCAATCTGCACCACCCTCTACCGCCGCCTTGAGCGTATCGAGCGAATATTCAAAGTCGAGTTTTATTCCATCAAAGAAATGCTCGGCATCATAAATAACCTCTTTGCCCAGCGACTTCAGATAGCGCAAACTCTCTCGAATCATCCGCAAATTTTCGGCGGGTGTCGTCTGTAACACCTCCGTGACGTGCAACATGGATGTTTTGCCCACCACCGTCACCACTGGTGTTTGTGCCTCGACCAATGCTATGATGTTCGGATCCGTTTGTGGGTCGCTCTCTTTTCGGCATGTCGAGCCAAAGGCGGCAATTTTGGCATGTTTGAGCGATAATTCACGCACCGCCTCAAAATACGCCGCATCTTTCGGATTTGACCCAGGCCAGCCACCTTCTATATATGTCATGCCAAAATCATCTAATAATTGGGTGATTCTCAGCTTATCATGCAACGAGAGGGATATTCCCTCCCGTTGTGTGCCATCACGCAATGTTGTGTCGTAGATTGCGATTTTTTGCATATCATAACTCCACAGGTTCTAATGTATTCACCCTTTGTGGATGACGCGCCTCATATTCGGCTATATCAGGATCTAAATTGAGCAAAAAGCCCATCTGATCTACACCTTGCAACAGACAATACTTCGAGAATCCATCTATCGGGAATGTCACTTTCCGACCATCTGGCAAGGTGATTTGTTGCGCTTCTAAATCCACACCAATTTGTGTATTGGGGTCTTCTTGTGCGAGGCTGATGAGTTGTTTATGCGTTTCATCATCCACCACAATCGGCAACAAACCATTTTTAAGGGCATTATTCTTGAAAATATCGGCGAAATACGTGCTGATAATCGCCTTAAATCCCGCCCCCATCAACGCCCATGGCGCATGTTCCCGCGAGCTACCACATCCAAAATTATGCCCACCAATCAGTACTTGTGCGCCCGCATGTTGGGGCATATTCAACACAAAATCAGGTTTGGGCGATCCATCACTGTTATAGCGCCAATCGGAAAAACACGCCTCTCCAAGCCCATTTTTATCGGTCACTTTCAGATACCGCGCAGGGATAATTTGGTCGGTGTCAATATCGTTAATAGGCAACGCCACGATTTTTCCTGTGAATGACTGAAATTTTTCCATCATATTCCCTACGCTTTCATCCGTTCTATCATCAGACGTGGGTCTGTCACCACACCATTGATGGCGCTGGCAACGGCGGTGAGTGGACTGGCTAAAAATGTCCGTCCACCTTTGCCTTGCCGCCCCTCGAAATTACGATTGCTGGTGCTAACCGCATATTCCCCAGGTTGCAGTTGGTCGCCATTCATAGCGATGCACATCGAACAACCCGCCTCGCGCCATTCCGCCCCTGCTTCGCGGAAAATTTCATGCAAGCCTTCGGCTTCTGCTTGTGCCTTCACCCGTTGCGAACCCGGTACGACCATCATTCGCACACCATCGGCTACTTTTTGACCTTTTATCAGCTTCGCCGCCTCGCGCAAATCACTAATGCGTGAATTGGTACAACTCCCTACAAATACCACATTAATCGGTTGACCGAGCAACGATTGACCGGGTTGTAATCCCATATAATTCAGCGCTTTATCCAGCGCTATTTTGGCACTGACATCGGTTAAATCGGCAGGATTTGGCACATGATCAGTGATTTTCATCCCCATGCCCGGATTCGTCCCATAGGTAATCATCGGCACAAGGTCATCGGCATTCAACACCACTTCGGCATCAAATACCGCACCTTCATCTGTTGGCAATGCGCGCCATTGACTGACCGCTTTATCCCATGCACTTCCTTTGGGCGCAAATGGACGACCAGCAATATACTCGAATGTTGTCTCATCTGGCGCGACCATGCCCGCACGCGCACCACCTTCAATAGACATATTGCAGATGGTCATGCGCCCTTCCATGCTCAAATTGCGGATAGCCGACCCCATATATTCCAACACATATCCCGTGCCACCGCCTACACCGATTTTGGCGATAATCGCAAGAATAATATCTTTCGCTGTAACACCTTCATGCAGTGTGCCATCAACACGAATCGCCATTGTTTGCGGTTTATTTTGCAATAAACATTGTGTCGCCAAGACATGTCCCACTTCGCTTGTGCCGATGCCAAACGCCAACGCGCCAAATGCACCATGTGTGCTGGTATGGCTATCGCCACATACAATCGTCATACCGGGTTGAGTAAGACCTTGTTCGGGACCAATCACATGCACAATCCCCTGATTTTCTGTGCCAAGTGCATAAAGCGGAATGCCGAATTCTTGGCAATTGCGAGTGAGAAAATCGAGTTGATAAACCGCTTGTGCATCCAACACGGGGATAATCCCTTGTGCATTACGTGGTGTTGTCGGTGTGCTATGATCCATCGTGGCGAGTGTGCGATCTGGTCGACGCACTTTCAAGCCACGTTCACGCAATACGGTGAATGCCTGTGGCGAGGTCACCTCATGAATGAGATGCAAATCAATGTATAAAACAGCAGGTGTATCCGCCGTTTGTGGTCTTACCAGATGTTGATTCCATACTTTCTCAAACAGTGTTTGTGCCATTACCTTATTTCCCTCATATCCAGATGAATACAATACAAATGATCAATTCCGCGCCAAATTCACAGTTGCCGCTTCACCTTCTGGCTTCATATCTTCATATCCAAACGCCACCAACATGCGATTAATCGCCACCAGATATGCCTTTGCGCTCGCCACAACAATATCACCATCTGCTCCATATCCACCAAAAGTCTTGCCATTCGCCTCAATACGAACCGTCACCTCGCCGAGCGCATCAATACCTTCGGTGACACTATGCACTGCATACTCGACCAATACACTCGCTGGGGCTTTGACCAATTCGTCAATCGCTTTATAAGAGGCATCAACAGGACCCACGCCTATCGCCGCATGAACCAATTCTTCATTTTTGGCATTCCGCAATTTAATCGTTGCCGTTGGCATACCCATCGTGCCACAAACCACTTGCATATCCACCAAACTGAAAATTTCTTGTGGCTTGTTGAATTCATCCGCCATCAGGGCTTCTAAATCGGCATCCGTGACATTTTTCTTGGCATCGGCTAAATCTTTGAACCGCGCAAAAACCTGATTTAACGCATCTCCATCGACTTCATACCCCAATTCGCTCAGTCGAACCTTGAGGGCGTGCCGTCCACTATGCTTGCCCAACACCAAACGGCTTTGCGATAAGCCCACTGTTTCGGGGGTCATAATTTCATAAGTGCTATGATGCTTCAAGACACCATCTTGATGAATGCCCGCTTCATGGGCAAAGGCATTCGCCCCAACGATGGCTTTATTGGGCTGTACCATCATGCCCGTATAATTGCTCACCATGCGACTGGTTTTCATGATTTCTGGGGTATTGATGCCCGTGTGCAATCCATAAAATTGTGGACGGGTATGCAATGCCATGACAACTTCTTCGAGGCTAGTATTGCCTGCACGTTCACCAATGCCATTGATGGTCACTTCGACTTGTCTAGCACCCGCCAAAACACCCGCTAAGGTATTGGCGGTCGCCAAGCCCAAATCATTATGACAATGCACAGACCATATCACCCCACTGCCCACACCAGCACCGGGTGTCTCGGCGATGAGCGTGGCGATTGTCTCGCGCCATTCTTCTGGGGCAACATATCCGACTGTATCGGGGATATTCAACGTGGTCGCGCCACATTCTACTGCCAATGCACAAACTTGGATGAGAAATTCGATATCTGTGCGCCCAGCATCCATCGGGCTGAATTCGACATCATCACATAAGCTACGGGCTAATGTCACCGATTTACGGATGACTTCCAGCGCCTGTTCGCGTGATAGCCCTGTTTGATATTTGAGATGAATATCCGATGTCCCCAAAAAGGTGTGAATACGGGGGTGCTTGGCATCTTTCACGCCTTCCCAGCATTTCAAAATATCGCCTTCAACAGCGCGTGCCAACCCACAAATCGTTGGCGAATTCTCTTCTCCACCGACCTCGCGTGCGATTCGTTGCACCGCCGCCAAATCATCAGGCGATGCGGCGGGAAATCCCGCCTCGATAATATCTACCCCCAACCGCGCCAATTGCCGTGCAATTTCTAATTTTTCGGCACTGGTCAAGGTTGCACCTGGGCTTTGTTCACCATCCCGTAAAGTCGTGTCGAAAATCAATACGCGGTTGGGGTCATATACTCGTCGTGTCATTGCGCCATCCCTCCAAATCTGGTGATGTATTATTCGGTCTGTTTGATTTTTTTCGCGTTCAAAAAGGTCATCATATCGCGTAAATCTGCGCCAACTTTTTCGATTAATAAATCGTGTTCGCTGGCACGACGTGGCTTAAAGTTCGGACGACCTGCCTTATTCTCGGCAATCCAATTATTAGCAAATGTGCCATCTTGAATCCGTTGCAATACCCCTGCCATCTCTTCTTTGACCAGTCCTTCAATCAAGTCACCCGTCACATAACCACCATATTCAGCCGTATCGCTCACACTGTACCACATGTAGCTCAGACCACCCTGATACAATAAATCGACAATCAGTTTGAGTTCGTGCATACACTCAAAATAGGCGATTTCTGGCTGATACCCTGCCTTGACCAATGTCTCGAAACTGGCACGTACCAGCGCCGTCACACCACCACACAAGACCGCCTGTTCACCGAATAAATCGGTCTCGGTCTCTTCTTTGAATGTCGTCTCAATGACCCCTGCGCGTGTGCATCCAATCGCCTTTGCATACGCCATCGCCAATGCCCAGGCGTTACCTGTGGCATCTTGTGCTACGGCAATAAGCCCAGGGATGCCTGCCCCTTCGGTATAAACTTCGCGCAAACGATGCCCCGGTCCCTTGGGCGCAATCATCGTCACATCCACATTGGCAGGTGGCACAATTTGCTTGAAATGGATATTAAACCCATGTGCAAACATCAACATCGTCCCTGCTTTTAGATTGGGAGCAATGTGTTCAGCATACACCTCTGCCTGATTGGTATCGGGTGTGAGTATCATGATAATATCGGCGATTTTTGTCGCATCCGCCACCGTATATACTTCAAGACCATCGGCTTGCGCTTTTGCACGGCTCTTACTGCCCTCATGCAACCCAATAACGACCTTCACACCACTATCTTTTGCATTTAACGCATGTGCATGTCCCTGACTGCCATAGCCAATCACCGCCAATGTCTTGCCATTCAGGAGCGACAAATCTGCATCATTGTCATAAAAAAGTTTTGCCATTGTTGCGTTTTCCCTCTGTTGTCATATCGGTTAAATCGGTTTATCTGGGATGAGTGCTTGCATAACTCATCCCAAGCCAAACACCATATTTATACGCCGTAGCGTTCTAAGTCGCCTGTTGTCTGATGATGATTCACAGGCTCATAATCGGTATCCAAAATGCGGACACCACGTCCCATCGCCACAACACCTGTGCGGACGAGTTCGACAATACCAATGGGACGCAATTCATCAATCAAATGCTCAACCAAATCCTCTTGTGCGGTGATCTCGACAATAGCATATTTTGTGCCAATATCCACAATTCGTGCAGGATAACGATCACACACTTCGGTCACGGCATTGCGCGATTCCACATCATCGGTACGAACTTTGATGAGCGCTAAATCTCGGCTCACATGTGGTTCGCCTGTGAGCGCCTTCACATCAATCACATTGACCAGCTTATATAAATTCGCCACAATCTGGCGTACATCCGTCCGCGCCACATCGACCACAATCGTCATGCGCGAAACATGTCTTTTATGCGTACGTCCCACTGTGAGGCTATCTACATTATAATTGCGCCTGCGAAACAGGCTGGCAACACGGTTCAAAACACCCGGTTTATTCTCGACCAATGCCACCACAACTTGTTTAGAGGGGTTATTGTTGTTCATGATTGTTTTTCACCTTTTTTCGGACGACGAATCATCTTATCTAAATCTGCGCCTGCTGGCACCATCGGATACACAATTTCTTCTTTCTCGACCACAAATTCAATCAACACGGGTCCTTTATGGCTATTAGCAAATTCCACCGCACCCTGAATCTGGTCACGACTGGTCACACGCATACTGGGCATCCCAAATGCTTCTGCCAATTTGCAGAAATCGGGGTTCACCATCGGCGTGGCATGATACCGCTCTTCATAGAAAAATTCCTGCCATTGACGCACCATGCCCAAAAATCCATTGTTGATGATGGCAATCTTGACATCCACATTTTCTTGAACAGCTGTTGCCATCTCGCACATGGTCATCTGAAAGCCACCATCCCCCACAATCGCCCAAACAGGTTCATCTGGTCGACCAAATTTTGCGCCAATCGCCGCAGGGAAGCCGAAGCCCATCGTCCCCAGCCCACCACTGGTCAACAGAGTCGCGGGTCGCCGATGTGGATAATATTGTGCTTCGATCATTTGATGTTGACCAACATCCGTCACCGTAATTGCCTCGCCATTTGTATATTTCCATAAATCATTGATAACCTGTGCGGCAATGAGGGTATTGCCTTCGTAGTTATAAAGAATATCGCGCTCACTCGAATCTTCTTGCCAATCTCGAATCCGATTCAACCAATCGGGATGCGTATTCCCCTCAACACCGGGCAAAATTTGGGCGATAACCGTGCGTAAATCACCTGCAATGCCCACATCAACCTTCACATTTTTATTCAATTCAGAGGGGTCTATATCCACATGGATTTTCTTGGCATGTGGTGCATATGTCTTGAGGTTGCCCGTCACACGGTCATCAAAACGCATCCCCAAGGCAATGATCAAATCCGATTCTTGAATCGCATGATTACTGGCGGCATTGCCGTGCATCCCCATCATACCGATACACAGTGGATGGTCTTCGGGCATTGCACCCTTGCCTAATAGTGTTAAAGATACAGGGATTTGCGCCCGCTCAGATAGTTCGCGCAATTCCTGCACCGCGCCCGACATGATAATGCCATGTCCTGCCAAAATAATCGGTCGTTGCGCTTTGTTGATAAGTTCTCGCGCCGCAAACACATCACTCTCATTGGCGGCGGTCGGTGGGCGATACCCCGGCAGGCGGATTTCGCCTTCGGGATAGACGAATTCGATTTTTTCGTTCTGCACATCTTTCGGAATATCAATCAGAACGGGTCCTGGTCTGCCTGTGCGGGCGATATAAAAAGCCTCTTTGATGCAATATGCCAATTCGTGAATATCAGAAATGAGATAGTTATGCTTTGTCACAGGGATGGTTACGCCTGTTACATCTGTTTCTTGAAAAGCATCTGTGCCGATGGCGGCGCGTGGGACTTGACCCGTAATCGCCACAATCGGCACAGAATCCATCATGGCAGTTGCCAAACCAGTCACCAAATTGGTCGCGCCCGGTCCACTGGTGGCGATACACACACCCACACGCCCCGTTGCACGCGCATAACCATCCGCCATATGCGATGCGCCTTGTTCATGACGCACCAACACATGATGAATTTGTGGATACTTGGTCATGGCATCGTATGTGGGCAAAATCGCCCCGCCCGGATACCCAAAAATCACATCCACGCCTTCGCGTAATAAGCATTCCATCACAATTTCTGAACCACTGAGTAACATATTGCATCTGCTCCTTATCGCATTAACAAAGGTATTTCATCACATCACTAATCGCCCACTGGCGTTTTTTGTTGCACGTATGTCAACCATCCGTGTCTATCTGGCAATTTGCCACTGGTAATGCCAAAGAATTGGTCTTGAATCTCTTTGGTGATTTTGCCTCGTTTGCCATCACCCACAGGGAGCTTATCAATCGAACGGAGTGGCGTGATTTCTGCCGCCGTCCCCGTGAAGAAAATCTCATCCGCCATATATAACATCTCACGGGCAATCGGCTCGTAGCGAATTTCGTAACCACCCTCTTGGAGCAACGTGATGACCGTATCGCGTGTGATGCCCGCCAAAATCGATGACCAAATGCTGGGGGTATAGACGATATTGTTATAAATCACAAAGATATTTTCTCCAGCGCCTTCGCTCACATATCCATGCACATCTAAGGCGATGCCTTCGGCATAACCGTTATCATGTGCTTCCATCGAAATGAACATGCTATTCACATATTGCCCGCCAATCTTCGCCATAGAGGCGGTTGAATCGGGTGCGCCACGTCGCCATGAACTCACTTGGGCATCGACACCATTTTCAATCGCTTCGCTCCCCAAATACCGTCCCCATTCCATCGTGAGGATGAATACCTCTGTCGGGGTACGTCCACGACCTTCTAAGCCCAATGCACCCGCCCCGCGAAAAACAACAGGACGGATATAACAGGCTTCGTGTTCATTGCGTCGAATGAGTTCGGTGATTGCCTCATCTAGTTGTTCTGCGCTATAGGGTTGTTGAATTTTGGCAATCTTGCACCCCATTAACAACCGTTTGGTATGGTCATGTAACCGAAATACCGCCGCACCATCCGCCGTTGCATACGCCCGTATCCCCTCAAATACACTCGACCCATAATGGATTGCATGAGTTGTGACATGCACCGTTGCATCTTCCCAATTAATAAACTCACCATTCTTCCAAATATATTTTGCGTTCATGTCGTTGCCTTTCATGCTGTTTTATCGATAAAAAACAAGACCCCCCTTGCTTGGGAGGTCTTGTCTATTCTCTGCTTTATCTGCGACTATCTATCAGACAAAATCACCACCCAAGCATCAACGCTCGTTCTTAATGATAAGGACGAGTACAATAAGGCTAATGAGGATGATGGAGATTACTGTCTTAGATGTCGCTTGTTTCATTGTCGATATTCACTCAATGTTATGTTTCTCAATCTCAAGATAAGATTATCCATCTTTTGCGCTTCTGTCAACTGGTTTGTGACAAAAATCACGCGATTGTCAAAAGTTCATATAGGTTAACCATACCCTTTTGTGCATTGTTGCTAAAAATGGTGCGTATCAGTGCGTATCATCCTGTTGTATCAAGAGACGCTTCGCCGATTCTATCTGTAATCGTATCGCCTCTGGGGCAGTCCCACCCAAATTCGCCCGCCGTGCCACCGATTTTTCAAATGTCAACCATTCAGCAATATCGGCACCAAACAAGGGTGATAATCGCTGTAAATCGGCTAATGGCACTTGTTTTAGACCAATTCCACGCTCACTCGCCAACCTGACCACCTGCCCCACAACATGATGCGCCTCGCGGAAGGGCATCCCTTTCGTCACCAAATAATCTG
>PGTJ01000440.1 GCA_002794515.1 Phototrophicales bacterium | reverse complement strand
GTGCCGATGGCGGAAAAAACTAACGAATTGTATTTGATTAACGCCACCCCTATTTTATCAATATCCAGTAACATCCTTATGGATAGCTAAATGATAACCACTCCTTTCATCCTCGCATCTGGCTCTCCCCGCAGGCGGGAGATGATAGCCTCGCTCGGCATTGATTTCACCGTCATCAAACCCGATATAGACGAATCGCAATATTCCACCGAAACACCCCTGACATATGTGCAACGCCTCGCCTCATCCAAAGCCGATGCCGTGGCAAACCGATTACCATCACCTGCTACCATCCTCGCCGCCGATACAGTTGTAATATTGAGCGCCGACACTATCGGCATCACCGAATCGGGCGAATTATTAGGCAAACCCGAAGACGCAGATATGGCACGCGATATGCTCTGGCGGTTACGCAATCGTCCACATCTGGTCATCACAGCATTTACCTTATTGCGCTTGGGCGATACCCCTTTGCGGTATGCCGATTTTGTGCAAACTCGTGTGTTTATGCGTGATTATACCGATGCCGAAATAGAGGCATATATCGCCACAGGAGATCCATTTGATAAAGCAGGGGGATATGCAATTCAGCACGACAGATTTATGCCAGTTGCCCGCATCGAAGGATGTTATAACAATGTGGTTGGATTGCCCCTATGCGCGGTCAAACGGGGTTTGCAACATATCGGTTGGGGCAATATAAGTGCATCTGATGACTGTGATTGCCCGGTTTATCTGAAAAATTAAAACATCATGAATTTTTTGCAATCTCCATGTTATATGTTATACTCTGCAAGACGTTAATTCTTTACGTATAAATGTAACAATGGAGCAAAAAGATATGATGCGTTCACCTTTACGTTTACTGGTTGTGGCAATTAGCCTTGGGCTACTTGTGTTGTTGAATGGGATTGCCATCGCGCAAACCCGCCCGCTCGGACCGATTACCCAAGCCATCATTAATCGTGGTGAATTGATTTGTGGTGCCAATGCGTCTGTGGCAGGTTTTGGTTTCCAAGATCCTGTGACTGGTGAGTTCACTGGCTTCGATGTGGATATTTGCCGTGCTGTTGCCGCCGCCATTTTGGGCGATGCCACCGCCGTCACCTTCCGCCCCTTAGCCGCCACCGAGCGCCAAGCCGCTATTCAAAGTGGCGAGATTGATATGATGTCGCGCAACACCACTTGGACAATCAGCCGTGATGTGGATTGGGGTGTGATTTGGGGACCCATCACCTTCTATGATGGTCAAGGCATTATGACCCGTGTAGAATATGGCGTTTCGTCATTCGCCGAATTAGATGGTAGCACCATTTGCGTGCAAGCGGGTACAACCACCGAATTGAATATCACCGATTACATCACCAAATTGGGCTTGGATATTGAAATCCTCGTCTTGCCAGAAGCCAACGCCACATGGGAAGCCTATGCCGCAGGTCGTTGCGAAAGCTGGACAACAGACAAGAGCGGTTTGGCGGCATTCCGTTTTAATAATGCCGAAAATCCTGCCGACCATATCATCTTGGCAGAAACCCTCAGCAAAGAACCACTCGGTCCGCTCTCGCCACAATCTGACCCACAATTCGCCGAAATCATCGCATGGACGGTATTCGGGCTGATTCAAGCCGAAGAATTTGGCATCACCAGCCAAAATGTGGACGAATTCCTCACCAGCACCGACCCTGCCATCCAACGCTTCTTGGGCTTAGCAGATAACCCAGGCGGTCAATATCTCGGTCTGGCGAATGATTTTATGGTCACAGTCATCCGCCAAGTGGGGAACTATGGCGAAATTTATGCCCGCAACCTCGAACCACTGGGTTTGGTGCGCGCTGGTAGCCTGAATGCCCTGTGGACTGAAGGCGGGTTGCTCTATTCGCCACCATTCCGCTAAATAGAACCCATACATTCCAGTTAGAAATCTCTATGAGGGCGCATGTGTTGCGCCCTCATCAAAACGTTTTATAGGGGTATGACTATCATGCCCTTATATTGGTATAGG
>PGTJ01000342.1 GCA_002794515.1 Phototrophicales bacterium | reverse complement strand
GACCACGATGATGATCGCCGAGCCTGTGAGGACGTTGGCGGCATTATTCGCCGTGGCGACTGCTTCGCCTGGGAACAAGATGCCATTGAGCAAATCCACCAAGCCGGGGGTAATGGCTATCACACCCAAAAATACCGCGCCGACTAAGGTGATACGGCGTGTTGTCCGCAAAATAAATTCTTCGGTGCGTTTGCCCGGACGGATGCCCGGGATAAACCCGCCCTGCCGTTGCAGGTTATCGGCTAAATCTTGATTTTGGATCATCACCTCTGAATAGAAGAAGGTGAAGCCAACGGTGAGCAAAAAGAACAAGCCCCAATACATCAGCCCTTGTTGGCTACCGAAAGAGGTGGTGATGCTGGTTTTGACGGGACCATCGGGGAAAAATGCCACAATCACGGTTGGGAAGGTGATGACCGCTTGCGAGAAGATGAGCGGGATCATGCCCACTGGATTCACCCGCAACGGGACATGTGTGGCTGTGCCACCATATTGCTTGCGCCCACGTACCCGTTTGCCATACTGCACAGGGATACGCCGTACGCCCTCTTGGATGTAAATGGTGACGACAATGCTGATGAGGACGATGATCACAAACAGCAAAATATCCCACACGGGGCGCAACGATGTGCCGACAAGGTTGAAGAAACTGCTTGGGGCGCGTGCGACAATACCCGCAAAGATGATGATCGAGATGCCATTGCCGATGCCCTGTTCGGTGATGAGTTCACCCAACCACACAGCGAACATCGTGCCTGCGGTCATGGTCATCAATACCGAAATCGTCACCAACAAATTAGACCCAAATGCAGGGATAATCTCGGTCGATTGTGCATTGGATTGGAGCAACAGTGTATTAAAGATTTGGATTTGCCCAAATGCTTGCAAAAATGCCATTGGGATGGTGGCATAATATGTCCAACGTTGGATTTTTTCTTGACCACCGGGTTCTTTTTGGATTTCTTGCAGGCGTGGCACAATGGGGATGAGTAACTGGAAGATAATGGATGCCGTGATATATGGATACACACCATTGGCAATCACGCTAAAGTTTGCCACTGCCCCGCCCGATAACAGGTTCAACACATTAATCAACCCCGCCCCAGCATTGGATGGGCTGAGGAGTTCGCGCAAAGCATTGCGATCGACACCGACCACTGGCACATGCGCCGCGAATTGATAAATGATGAGGATAAGCCCTGTGATGAGCAATTTATTGCGGACATCTGGCAAGCGCCATGCGTTCCGTAATGCCTCTAACATAAAATTTCCTCCATAACATTTGTCTAAAATGGGTGTAGGGACATGGCGATAACAGCCGTGTCCCTACCCTACTTTCTCAAAGACTCATGCGTCTTTCAAGACCTGTACTCCACATTATTCGGCTTGGAGTTTGGCGAGTTTGTCTTTGGGCAATTTTTTCACGGTCGCCAAAGCCCCCGTCACCTTAATGGCGATTTCATTTTTCGTCCCACCAGCATTGACGATTTTTTCAGATGCGCCTTTGGTGAAGCGATGTGCGTGAACATGCAACTTTTTGGTCAAATCGCCCTTGCCCATGATGACCACAGGTTGCAGTGGGTCGCGGATAAGCCCTTTTTCGTACATGGCTTGTGGATTGACCACATCACCATCATTGAAACGGGCATCCAAAAAGCGCACATTGACCTCTTGGTATTCGATGCGGAAGATATTGGTGAAGCCGCGTTTGAATGGCAACCGGCGCACAAGGGGCAATTGCCCACCCTCGAAAAACGCACCTTTGCCACCACCCGTACGAGCGCCTGTACCTTTTGTACCACGTCCTGCGGTTTTACCTTTACCCGCGGCGATACCACGCCCGACACGGACTTTCTTCTTTTGTGAACCCGGTGTGGGTTTTAAGTCGTGTAATCTCATGTTATTCTGTGACCTCTTCGACTTGTAACAGATGGCGGATTTTATGGAGCATTCCCGCAATCTGTGGTGTTTCTGTGTGAACGCGGCTTTGGTGCATTTTCCGCAATCCCAAAGCACGCACCGTTGCCCGTTGGTCTTCGGTATAGCCGATGGCACTCTTGATGAGTGTCACACGGACTTTGCGATAATTACTCATTGTCTTTTGTCTCCGTCGAATCAACCAGAATAGGCGTTTTGCGTTCCCAGAATGGACGGACTTCGTTCACATCCTTGCCACGCATCGCCGCCAATTCTTCTGCCGAGCGTAATTCGGTCAAGGCTTTAACTGTTGCCATCGCCACATTGAGCAGATTGGGGCTACCTTGGCTCTTGGTGAGGATGTCATGCACACCGGCGGCTTCTAATACAGCACGCACACCACCTGCGGCGATAACACCCGTCCCTGGAGAGGCGGGTTTGAGCATGACCTTGCTTCCGCCATATTTGGCGGTGATTTGATACGGGATGGTCGAGCCAGCCAACGCCACAGGGCGCATATTGCGGCGGGCGCGATCGGCGGCTTTGCGGATGCTATCGGGAACGCCCCGTGCTTTGCCAATGCCCACACCGACACGACCTTTGTTATCGCCAACAATCACCACCGTGCGGAAAGCAAAACGGCGACCACCTTTAATCACTTTTGCTACGCGCTTAATATCGATGACGCGCTCATCGAGTTCTTCGCGTTCTTCGTCACGATCACGTCTTTCACGGCGTTCTCTTTTTTCTTTTTCTGCCATCGTCGTCCTCTTAAACTCGTCAACTAGAATTCCAGACCGGCTTCACGAGCCGCTTCGGCTAATGCGGCGACACGCCCATGATATTTATACCCACCACGGTCAAATACCACAGCGTT
>PGTJ01000773.1 GCA_002794515.1 Phototrophicales bacterium | reverse complement strand
CATTAACAATCGCCATCGCATATTGATTTTGTGGTGATTGCAAATCGAAGACAATCGGACCCTCTTGTGCCACCAAGCCCTCGAAAGCCCGATAATACCGGACATATTCATAACGCAGGCGAGTGGCATACTCACCAAGCGTGATTGTCTTATCGCCAATGGTGGCAACAACTTGGCTGAAATCGACCCCTTCTGGTGCGACAAATGTTAAAGGGGTCGGTTCTGGTGTGGATTCTTGCCCCATTGCCATGCCCACCACACTCATGAGCATCATCAGCAACGAAGCCAGCAAAATTCTTGACAAACGCATAATCTATCTCCATGTGATTGATGTGTCAGAACACCGCTATAGGATAGCGCAAATTGGCTCAAATACATATCCCAAAGTGGAATGTTTATAAAT
>PGTJ01000464.1 GCA_002794515.1 Phototrophicales bacterium | reverse complement strand
ATTTATAAGACAAATCGACATCTGCGGCATAAAAGGTGTAGGTTGTTTCATCGGCATATCCAACCGCTTCGAGTGCCGATTTGCGATAAATGCCATGATTGAGAAAAGTCAATCCAAACAACACGCCCACTTTATAACGATGTTCGGGTTCGCCGATGACATCATGAAAATAAAATGGCACAGCACCAACGCGCTTGCCCTGTGCCAGTTGTTGCTCTATAAAGGTGAGGGCATTTTTAACAGCATGGGGATGAAAAATGGTATCATCACTCATCATCAAGATATATTCCGCCTGTGCCGATTTGAAGGCTAAATTCATAAAATAACCCCACGAGCGACGGGGTATCGGCTTGCTATTCCATTCACCGCGATTATGCTGGACAATGGTGATGATATCTTTTTGCCATATCAACCATTCCAGTGAACCATCATCACTACCGCCATCGACCACGATAATTTCATGGGGTATATCGGCAGTTTCTTGGCGGGCGCTGTCGATTGCCAGCTTGAGAAATTCTAAGCGATTATATGATCCCATGACAATAGAGATTAACGGCTTGTCGGTCATCTCATGTTCCTCTTATCTAAAAATGTGATTTTCTAGCCCACTTTTTATGGATATCGTTACGGACGTAACGATATCCATTATCCCAAGACAAAATCAGCATAGGCAGGAATGCTGGCTATCCATTGTTTGTATCCATCTGCCATCGATTGGCGGGCATTTGCGCCGAGTTGGGCGATATTGACATGACGGATGTTACGCCAATTGGGAAGGGGACGGATAATAGGACGTATAGCGGGCTGATTACGAAATTTCCATGAGAGTTTATTGATGATACGATACCATAAATTGATCATAGCTGTTCGATATTCAGGAACAGGTGGTATTTGAAATAACAACCCATTTTTGCCATGACAGATATACTCATTCATGGTGACATCATCAAATGCAATAACACAACAACCGCTCGCCATCGCCTCTAAAAAGGCTAATCCTACCCCTTCGACTTTACGTGGGGCGATGAAGATATTGGCACAATTGAGCAATTGCAAATAATCGGCATGAGTGGTGAGGGTGGAATAGGTGTGGATGTGCATCCGACCAATTTTTGCAGGCAGTTCATAATACATAGTTGGTGAAATAAACGGGTCGAGTTTACTCCGAAAAATCAAGCGGTTAATCTTGAGCCTCTGACACAACTTCAACAAAGCCCGCTTATCGAGTAATCCTGTGCGATTCCAATATAGCAACACCCGTTCACCATCAAAAGATGCCTGTGGGAACTGCTCTGGGTCGATGTAATATTTCAATCGTAAATAATCGATAGCTAAATCTTGTGCTATTGTTTCGGCGACACGACTAAATGCGACAACACGCACCGATGAGTGATTGTGCATATTGGGTGGATACACCGCATAATCTGCCATAGGGATCCAGACCACAGGACTTTGATATTGTGCCAACCACTTTTCCGTTGGGGGTAATTCACAAAAAATGGTCAATTCGTCTTCACGAGGTGCGGGCAACTCACTTTTTCCATCCCATGCAGTTAAGCGAATATCGGCATATGGCGCAAGTGGCTTGACCAGCAACTCATGAAAAGCACTGCTGATGGTGACATGCCATTCTAAACAATAAGCGGTGATGACGGGGCGGTTATTGGTCATAGTATTTGGTAAATTTGTTTAGCAGGATACTCACTAGCAATTGTGCCATCGGGCAAATAGCCAAAATCATCCATTTGTCTTTGACAATAGCGATAAATTTGTTCTTTGAGCGCAT
>PGTJ01000397.1 GCA_002794515.1 Phototrophicales bacterium | reverse complement strand
GACGATGGACAGACAAAGTTTGATGAACACCCCCAAACGGCGCAAAATTGAAGATGACATCATCGCCAGTTTTCGGCGGGTGAATTTTAATCAGCGCAAACACGCCTATCTCGAAGATGAAATTTTTTGGGATTACATCTTCGCGTGGTATGACCTCGTTAAATATTACGAAGACCATTTTGACACGGCGCTGGGGCAGAATATGCTCCAATTATATCAAGAGTGTATCGAAAAATTTGCCCAAGCCGCTCAGGATGCCTCGCTTCATGAACGGCGACGCGACCGCGCCAGCATGGCGGTATATCAACTCAATTTTTATATGACACAAATTGTCGCTTCGCTTGATCGCCATGCCAACACCCCCGATGATTCAATTGGGAACTTACCACCGAGATCCCCGTGAACTTGTCGCGGGGAATTGGGTAAATGGATATAATCAAGATGGTCGTTCTTGATAACAGGAGCAAATGTATGCGATTGAACAAATTGATTGGTGTGTTGGTGATGATATTGGTGATGGTTTCTGTGAGCATGGCACAAGACGAAGAAGCAACCGAGGAACCAATTATATTGCCCGATTTAGGGGGGCGCGTGATTACTGTCGCTGTCGAGAATGTCTATCCGCCCTTCAATTTTCTGGATGAAAATGATGAAGGCATGGGGTGGGATTATGATGTCATGGCGGAGATTTGTGAACGCCTGAATTGTGTCGCCAAATTGGTCGAAACATCGTGGGACGGCATGATTTTATCGGTCAGTCTTGGTGAATTAGACATGGCGGCGAATGGCATCACCATCACCGAAGAACGCAAAGAATTTGTCGCCTTTTCTGATGGATATGTCACCCTGACACAAGTTTTTTTGGTGCGTGCCGATGATGACCGCTTCACCACGGTCGCGGAATTTTTGGCAGATGAAAGCCTGATTATTGGCGTGAATCCTGCCACCACCAACTACGAAACGGCTGTCGATTTGCTCGGTGATGAAGACAGTCCGCGTTTGTTGGTGATTGACCAAGATGTGGCTGTACAAGCCCTCATCGCGGGTGATGCAGATGCGGTGATTGTGGATGGTTTTGTTGGAGAACGCTATGTTTCTCTTTATCCTGATGCCCTAAAATTACTCGATGAAGAACTCACCGCGCCTGAAGAATTGGGATTTATCTTCCCACTGGGTTCAGATTTGGTCGAGCCAATCAACCTCGCACTCGCCAGTATGCGCCAAGATGGCACCCTGGATGCGCTGAATTTATATTGGTTTGGTGGCGAAGCCCCTGTGCCAGATGAAGCGGCAGAAGCCACCGAAGAACCCGTCTCGACCCCAGAGGCATAATATCATCAATATATGAGGGCGCAACACATCGCGCCCTCTTGCATACATATCACCTAAAAATATATCTGAAGGGCGATCATCATGTGGCAAGATTATAAATCTCTCACGACACAACATACCGTTATTGGCGATTTGCGTTTATATCAACAATTTTATAGCCCACAACTGGATAATTATCGTGATTTATTCGCCTGGCTTCCCCCATCTTATGCCACATCCGATAAACGCTATCCCGTCATCTACATGCACGATGGGCAAAATTTATTTGATGCACACATCAGTTATAGCGGCGAATGGATGGTCGATGAAACCATCACCGAATTGGCGAAAGAAGGACTAGAAGCGATTGTGGTTGGCATCCCCAATATGAATGAGATGCGCCGTATCGAATACAATCCTTATCCAACACATGTCGGCGATGTGTTTTGGGATGGACGTGGTGATGATTATATCCGTTTTATCGCCGAGAGCATCAAGCCATTTATTGATGACCAATTTCGCACCGACCCCATACCAGAAAAAACGGGCATCGCAGGATCATCGATGGGTGGGTTGATTAGCCTGCACGGATTTCTGACCCGTGCCGATGTCTTTGGCTTGTGTGGGTCATTTAGCCCCGTTTTTTGGACGGGATTAGATGAAATGGTCAGGGTGCGCGCACGAGGGGATGGGCGGGTTTATTTGGATATGGGTGGCAAAGAAGGGGAGGTCATCTTCAATATTGCCCCACTCATGGCGACCACACTCGAAGAAGCACATGCGGTTTACTTGAATGGGGTGCGCCAATTGCGCGATGATTTGGTCGCAGGCGGGTATGTTTTGGGGCAATCGTTGCTATATGTCGAAGATTTACAGGCGATACACCACGAGTCGGCTTGGTCAAAGCGCTTGCCCGATGCGTTACGCTTTTTGCTCAAATAAATGAGAACGCTTAAACATAAGCAAACTCAAAATTCATAGCAAATTCATAACTTTTCTGAAAAAGTTGTCCTGAAT
>PGTJ01000112.1 GCA_002794515.1 Phototrophicales bacterium | reverse complement strand
TGGCGCGAAAGACATCTACTTCGCCTTCACACACGGCTTTTTAACACCCAAGACCATCGAACGCTTCGAGGCGATGAACCTGAAAGAAATCATCCTCACCAACACCATCCCCCAACCCGAACAATTTATTTTGCCCAATATGAAAGTGTTATCGGTCGGTCCGATGTTGGCAGAGGTCATCAAACGGGCGCATCAGGGGCGTAGCGTTGGTGAATTGTTCGATGAATGATTTTTCAAAGAAAAAATTTACATCCATGTGCTATAATCCTGCACGAGGCGCACACCCTATTGGTGTGTATCTGTTCAAATAGCGAATAGCGATGAGGAATCATGGTTAAAACAATCATCAAGAAAATATTCGGCGACCCAATCGCCCGCGCTTTAAATGGGTATCGGGAACGTGCCGAAGCCATCACAGCATTAGAACCGCAATTTCAAAAATTGACCGATGACCAATTGCGTGCCAAGACCGATGAATTCAAGACGCGCTTGGCGAATGGCGAGACGTTAGATGATATTTTGCCCGATGCTTTCGCCACCGTGCGCGAAGCGGCGAAGCGGGTCATCGGATTGCGTCATTATGATGTGCAACTCATTGGTGGCATGGTGTTGCATGAAGGCAAAATCGCCGAGATGAAGACGGGTGAAGGTAAAACACTGGTGGCGACCTTGCCGTTATATCTGAATGCCCTCACAGGCAAGGGGGTTCATCTGGTCACACCCAACGATTATCTGAGCAAGTACGGCTTGCAACAGATGGGTCCCATCTATCACTTTTTGGGTTTGACATCTGCCGTCATTCAAAATCAGGGCAATGACCCATCGAGTGGCTCTTATATCTACGATCCCACTTACGAAAATGCCGATGACCGTTTCCGTTTTTTGCGCCCCATCTCACGTCGTGAAGCCTATCATGCCGATATCACCTATGGCACAAATAACGAATATGGCTTCGATTATTTGCGCGATAATATGGTGATGGATGTTAGCCAATTAGTGCAACGCCCCTTGCATTATGCCATTGTCGATGAGGTCGATAACATCCTCATCGATGAAGCGCGTACGCCGTTGATTATTTCCGGTCCCGCCGATGAACCATCCGATTATTATCAAAAATTTGCCCCACTGGTCAAGCGGCTCAAACCCAGTAGTGAAGAAAGTATCAAAGATGAAAATCCCGATGGCGATTATGTGGTCGATATCAAAGACCGTGTGGCTTATCTGACCGAATCGGGTGTCGAAAAGATCGAAAAATGGTTGGGTATTGACCAACTTTATCACCCCGATAACGCCGAAATTGTGCCATATCTCGATAACTGTTTGCGTGCCGAGACACTGTATCATCTAGATAAAGAATATGTCATCCAAAATGGCGAGATCATCATCGTTGATGAATTTACCGGACGCTTGATGTATGGTCGGCGTTTCTCCGAAGGGTTGCATCAAGCCATCGAAGCCAAAGAGGGCTTAAAAGTTCGTCGAGAAAATCTGACACTCGCCACCATCACCTTCCAGAACTTTTTCCGCATGTATACCAAATTGGCGGGCATGACGGGTACAGCAATGACCGAGCGCGAGGAATTTGAGCGCATTTATAACCTAGAGGCGTTGCCCATCCCGACCCATTTGCCCGTTATGCGCCAAGATTATGATGATTTGGTCTATGCCACACAAAAAGCTAAGTGGGAGGCGGTGATTGCCGAGATTAAAGAACGTCACCAAAAAGGGCAACCGATTTTGGTCGGTACGGTGGCAATCGAGACCTCTGAATATCTGAGCAAACTGCTCAAAAAAGAACGCATCGACCACGAGGTGCTAAACGCCAAGCAACATGAACGCGAGGCGACCATCATCGCCCAAGCAGGGCGATTGGGCGCGGTGACAATCGCCACCAATATGGCGGGGCGTGGTGTCGATATTTTGTTGGGTGGTAATCCAGAGGGCATCGCCCGCGATAAATTACGCAAACAGGGCATTGACCTCGCCACTGTATCGCCAGAAGATTGGGAAAAAGCCCTCGCCGAAGCCAAAGCTCAATGCGAGGAAGATAAAAAGAAGGTCATCGAATTGGGCGGCTTATTTGTGCTTGGCACAGAACGACATGATGCACGGCGCATTGATAATCAGCTTCGTGGGCGTGCGGGACGGCAGGGTGATCCGGGCGCATCTCGCTTTTTTGTCAGTGTTGAAGACGACCTGATGAAACGCTTCGGTGGCGAGCGCATCAAGAATTTCATGAAATGGGCGCGCATCCCAGAAAATGAACCACTCGAACACAAATTGGTGACGCAATCGCTTGGGCAAGCACAGGTGCGTGTTGAGGGGCATAACTTCGATATTCGCAAGCGTGTTTTGGAATATGACGATGTGGTCAATAAACAACGCGAGGTGATTTATGGCTTGCGTCGTGATATCCTCACCGCCACCGATTTGCGTGAGCGCTATATCCGAATGCTCGAAAGCCAAATCGCCAATGTGATCGATGAATTCATCGGTGACTCGACTAATCCGGATGATTGGGATTTAGATGCCCTGCATCAGCAATTGTTCACGGTGTTCCCTGTGCCAACGCATATCACCCCCGATACAATGGCGCAACTCGACCGTGATACACTCGAAGAGACGATCATCCAAGCCGCTCACGAGATGTATGAACGCAAAGCGACCGAATTGGGCGCAGATATGCCCCGTGCAGAGCGCATCGCTATGTTGTATGCCATCGATACCCATTGGCAACGCCACCTCACCGATTTGGATGTTTTGCGCGAAGGCATTGGTCTGATGTCTATCGCCCAGCGTGACCCGTTGGTCGAATATAAACGCGAAGCATTCGCCATGTTCGGCACCTTGCGCGACCAAATCGACCGTCAAGCCTTGCGGACAATCTTTGTCATGCAGGTGCAACAAGTCCAGCGTCAGCCCGCCCAACGGCGGATGCAAGCCGTGCGTCCTGGCGCAGATGCCGATAAAAAGCCAGAACCTGTGCGTGTCGGCAAAAAAATCGGGCGCAATGAGCCGTGTTGGTGTGGCAGTGGCAAAAAATATAAGGATTGTCACCTCAAAATCGATAAAGCCAACACCCGCACGACATGAGAATTTGTTAATCTGGAGCGTAATTGCAAAAATAGGTGTATATTAGATATAAGGCGCAACTGTTTGCGCCTTATATGTCTCTCTCTATATCGTGAATTTATAGAAAGTGAGTATAACCTATGGCAACTGCCTCCACCCTAACGATGACAGAAGAATTGCTCGATTTTATTCAAACCCGTGTGAATTCGTTCATCCGATGGGATTTAGTCCGTTATTTTAACGATTCGCCAACGCGCAAAGAGACCTGCGAACAGGTGGCGAAAGGCACAGGACGCGATGTTCACACCGTTGGGCGTGAATTGGAGGGATTAGTCGGGGTGGGCATCCTCACCAGCGAAGATAAAGCAGGTGTTCGGCAATATAAGCTGGTGCGCGATAAACACACACGTCAATTAATTAAACAATTCATGCAGGCTTGTCATGACCGCCAATTTCGGATTGAAGCCATCCAAGCGATCATCAAGAACATGAATTTTTCGCCCAGATACGATTTTTAAGTGTTGATTAGGGGGCATTCCCCCTAATCACTGTGGGTTCATGATGACATCTATCTCGCTCAATCAACTACTGGTCATCTATACATGGTTTCCGTTAGCCATACTCATCTTGTTCATGTTGTTGATTGCCCGTTTTTATCAGAAATTTTCAGGTAAACAGACTTATCCCCGCACTTTTTTGTTCCCATTGATTTGTTTTGCCATTGCCGCAGTTCGTTATGCCAGTGTCGATAGCCTCATTGGTGACCCCATCGCCGATATGGTGGTGGGAATCGCGGGTTTTGTGTTGGCATTTTTATGTATTCGTTTATACTGGTTAATGGTGATGAATAACAAAGGACTATAACACGCATGGCATCATTCGGGAGCATATTGGCAGGATTCGGCATGATGGCAATTGCCATTTTGCTCATGGTGCTAGGATTGCTCAGTCGTCGCTTGGGGCGTGTCACACGGTCTAATCGTTATTATGGCATTTTTTTTATGGCAACAATTTTGATGCTCATCGGTGTAGGCGGTCGGTTTTGGGTTTTTATCCACACCGATACAAATTCGTATGATAATTTATGGTGGATTATGATATATAATGGCGCACCAGCACTTGGGTTGACATTGGGTGTGATTGTGGCTTGGCATTATTGGAGCTGGTTATTAGCGGAGCGGGATTAATTGGACGTTCAGCACGACCTGTATGAGACAATTCGGGCGATGCCCAAAATAGAACTTCATCGACATTTAGAAGGGTCTGTTCGTTTGAATACACTCATCGACATCGCCCGCGATTTTGGCATGGAGATGCCCGAATATCATCCCGATGTATTGCGCCCGTTTGTCCAGATGATGCCCGATGAGCCACGCACATGGCAAAATTTTTTGGCGAAATTCCGTGTATTGCGCCAATTTTTTCTCTCGCCCAATATCATACGGCGCATCACCCGCGAGGTAATAGAAGATGCCGCCGATGATAATATCAAATATATGGAATTGCGCTTTACCCCGCGTGCCTTATGTAATTCGATCAAAGCCACACCCGATGAAGTGGTCAGATGGGTGTGCGAGACGGCGCTCGAAACCGCACAGGCGCACGATATTCAGGTGCGCCTGATTGTCTCGATGAATCGTCATGAGAGTGTCGAAGTTGGCGAAGCCGTCACCCGTGCGGCGATTGCCCATATGCACATGGGGGTGGTCGCCATCGACCTCGCGGGCAACGAAAGTGATTATACCGCCTATCCCTTTCGTCATGTGTTCCAGATGGGGCGTGCGGCGGGTTTGCATGTCACCCTTCATGCGGGTGAATGGGAAGGCGCAGATAGCGTATGGGATGCCATCAGCAATGTCGGCTCTGAACGCATTGGGCATGGCATTCGGGCGATAGAAGATGCCGGTGTGGTGAATGTATTGCTACAACGCAATATCACCTTGGAGGTGTGTCCGAGTAGCAATGTGGATAGTGGGGTGGTCAAACATCTATCTGCCCATCAATTGCCAATTTTGGTGGCGAGTGGGTTGCCCATCACCATCAATACCGATGACCCGTTGGTCAGTGGCATCTCTTTATCTGATGAGCTGATGCGTGTGTTACAATATCTGCCCTTCACACTGGATGACATCAAACAGTTCATCCTCAATGCGGCAAAATCGGCATTTATCCCCGATGATGAACGACAAGCCCTCATCACACAATTCAAAGATTGGCTCAAGATTTGATCAACAGAGGCGCACATGCGACTTGGTGATATAACCATCCGTCTTATTCATGCAGGTCTGACACAAGCCGATGCAGGCGGTCCGTTTGGATTAGTGCCACGCGCCTTATTCAGGCGTTATTTTGAACCAGATGCCGATAATCTTGTGCCGATGAGCCTCAATTGCTTGTATATCCAAACCCCTACCCAAAAAATTTTGGTGGATACAGGCTTAGGCAAGCGGTTAGATGATAAATCGCGTGCCAACTGGGGCATTACGTATCCGTATGGCACATTAGAAGATGGATTGGCGCGGATAGGTGTCTTGCCAGAAGCGATTACGCTGGTGATCAATACACATCTTCATGCCGACCATTGTGGTGGCAATACCATGTTTGATGACGATGGCACGACCATCATCCCCGCCTTTCCAAATGCTGAATATGTGGTACAAGCCCGCGAGATGCTCGATGCCACACATCCCAATGAACGAACGCGCTCCACTTATATCCCACAAAATTGGGATGTATTGCGCCAAACGGGGCAATTGCGTTTGTTATATGGCGATACACAACTGGCAGAGGGTATTTGGGGTGTGATAGCTCCTGGTCATACACGCGGTCATATGGCAATCACCATCGAAAGGGATGGGCAACATGTCGCTTTTGTATGTGATATGGCATCATTCGCTGTGCATTTTGAAAAACTGTCGTGGATGACATCGTATGACACAGAACCCATGCTCACGCTCGAAACAAAGCGGGCATGGCAAGCATGGGCGCTGGCACATGATGCGGTGTTGATTTTTCCGCACGATACCAAGCGCCCAATGGGCAAATTGGCTTATAATGCCAAACATCAACTCGAAATTATGCCCATCGATGAGACATGGGCATGACCGATTATTGACGCGCCTGCCATTCGGCGATGGTTTGTTGCAAAAAGGCGCGAATGTCGGGGTCGGCAACATCACTAACGGCTTCATAAAAGGTATTATCCACTTGAATACGAACACCTCCCCCAGGTGCCGATAGCACATGGATGACCCGTGTGGCATATTCGGGTGTGAACTTGAGTTTGTGCTGTAAATAGGCTTCGATGGCTTCGGCGATGTTCAATTCGGGCAATGGCACAGCTTCATATTTGCCTTTGGCGGTCGGTCTGACCGCTTCTTCCATCTTGAACTTGGGCAAATCGCCCGGCATTTTGCCATCGGTCGCAATGGGCGGTGGTGGTATATGGCTGACAGGTGTGACAATCGGTTGTGTTGAGATGGGCGGTGGTGGTGGGATAACCGCCTCTGCTGTTGGCGATGGAGGGTTGTCATCGGGCTTATTCACCACATCAGAGAGTTCCCGCATCAATTTGACGAATTGGTCTTTGGCTTTGGGGTCGTTGACCAATGTGCGATAACCAATCCCATTCATCTGCACCACCAAGCGACCATCACGGGCATCACGGGCGATGGTGATGAGTTCATCAGCAGGGATGAGGTCGCCTGTATTCAGGCGAATGGTTTGGCGCATCCCCGATATCGTGGTTGGTGGTGTGGTGGTTATGCTGGGTGTTGGTGATGTGCTGGCTTTTTTGGGCGAAACATTGACCTTTGGCAATTCTTTCGCCAAACCTGTGGTGAGCATCCCTAAATCGGGTAATTCATCTTCATCGGCTTTTTTGGGGGTGATATTTTGCGGGATTTTAGGAAGGGGTTTTTCGGGCATGGGCAATTCCTCGTGTTCATTGGTCAATAACGAAAAGGCTTCAGACATGATTTCATTTTGTTGATTGGCTTCTGCCACAGATGCCAGCCACTTTTTGCGACGTGGCTTAAAATAGGCGAACCATGCCATAGCAATCATCAACAAAAATCCAGAGACGCACACCATCAACACCAAGCTGACAGGCAATTGTGCCAAGAAGTCGGGCAGATAATCGGTGATGTCTTCGGCTTGACGATACCCAGATGGGGGAATAGGGGGTTGGAATACAGATAAGTTCATGTCGTCACCTTTTTGGATGATAATACGGAATGAATAGATGCGGGTTGGCATTGTGGACAAAAATGTGTGCCACGTCCCGCAACACGAATCTTATGGATAGATGTCCCACACACCACACACGGTTGGTTATCTCGTCCATAAACCAAAAAGTGGTTTTGCGATTCGCCTTTTGTGCCATCGGGTTTGCGATACCAATTGATGCTCGCCCCTTCATGGTCAATGCCCATCATCAATGCCTCGCGGATACCCCAATACAACCCAGATATTTGGTTATTTGATAATTGATTGGCGGGTGTTTGTGGATGAATATTGGCGCGGAATAAGGCTTCATCGGCATAAATATTGCC
>PGTJ01000376.1 GCA_002794515.1 Phototrophicales bacterium | reverse complement strand
TCAAACGAGCGATGGAGGTGGCGGTTGCTGGTAATCATAACATTTTGCTCACAGGACCGCCGGGGAGTGGTAAAAGTCTCATCTCGCGGGCGGTGATGGGTATTTTGCCCCAATTGACGATTGAAGAAGCCCTCGAAATCACACAAATTTATTCGGCGGCTGGCAAAATCGATAAAGCCAATCCGCTCATCCGCACACGTCCATTTCGTGCGCCACATCATACCATAAGCGCACCCGCCTTAGTCGGTGGTACGGCGTTACTCAAACCGGGCGAAATCAGCTTGGCGCATCGTGGTGTGCTTTTTCTGGATGAAATTTTAGAGTTTCACAAAGAAACGCTCAATTTGTTGCGTCAGCCAATTGAAGATAAATGTATCAATATTGGCAGAGCGCGAGCCAGCGCAACGTTCCCCGCAAATTTTATGTTGATTGCCACTCGAAATCCATGTCCATGTGGTTATCATGGCGATACCAAGCATATTTGTAAATGCACCCCCAACGCTATCCAGAATTATCAAGGGCGGTTATCGGGTCCGATGATGGATAGGATCGATATATTGCTTGATGTGCAACCAGTGGATGACGATAAACTCACCAGTGCTGAAAAAGGCGAATCATCGGCAACGATTCGTGAACGTGTCGAAAAGGCGCGTGCTATCCAGCGAGAACGGTATAAAAAATATCCGAATATATATACCAACGCGGATATGCCACTGGGCGATATTTCGCAAATCTGTGTGATGACCGATAGTGCCAAACAATTGCTCGATTTATCGCTCCAACGGTTTGCCTTTAGCGCTCGTGCCTATCAACGAGTCGCCAAACTCAGTCGGACAATTGCCGATTTAGCAGGTCGTGATGTCATTCAGCTTGAACATGTCGCCGAGGCGATACAATATCGTCAACGGAATGAGACTGCACCGTAGCAGAGGGGTATTCTGTGATTTTCGGTGCTAGGGATGGGGTTCAAAACCCCTAGCTATTCGATTGAATAAGTCCGTTCAACGGGCTATTTTTACCCAATTTGGGCATCTCTATTTATCATCGTTTGCAATTTTATAACCTTATTTTTGCATCTTTTGCAAACAATATCGGTTACGATTGGGGTGTCGCAATCACACAACAACACCGATGAGTAGAATACATACTGATTTATGAGAGCTTGTTATGGGGTTCGCCCATCATAGTTCATGGTTTTCTGCCTAATTATGAGGAGGTATCAAGATGTCGCAGGAAATGTTTGATATTATTCGCAATCTCATTCGTGATAAGCGATATGAAGAAGCCAGGCGATTATTGCAAATGCTAGACCATCCAAAGGCGTTACAATGGTTGGCTAAGTTGGATGAAATCGCCCCAGAAAGTGATGGCTCTCAATCGACACGGATTGTTTCTTATCAATCGAAATATCCGGTTAGTAAGCCCAAGTCGAAGCCGACTGCATATTACTCTGCTCATCGTGCGAAGCCCAAGCCGCGTAATACGACTTACATCGTCATTGGGGCGACACTATTTTCTTCAATGGCGGTCGTCATCATCGTTTTATTATTGATGTTGAGTTCTAATAGTCAGACAAATACAGAGTTGCCCACAGCCGTGAATATCGAGGCGATGAATCGGGCTATTGATGCCGAAAATACCCGCAATTTTGTCCCGTCATCTACCCCGACAGCAACACTGACATTCACGCCTACCGCCACCGAAACACCAACACCAACCTTCACCTTTACACCATCGGCGACCCCAACTATTACCAATACACCGCGCCCGACCAATACACCGCGCCCAACCAATACACCACGTCCAACGGCAACAGATGTGATGCAGGCTTTATATGCCCAATACGGACGGGGGACACGCAACGACCCATTTCGGTTTGATGGTGAAAGTGCGAATGGATTCACCAGCGACTCGATATTTTCTGTCACATTAGGTTCGCGTGGACGTGAGGCAAATGCGATTATCGAATATGAGAATATGTTTAATGATACACCATCGTCTTCTCAAGAATATATCATCGTTATCATCACAGCCGCTTGTTTTTTGAAAAGCTACGAGACATGTGAGTATTCTCCCTTCGACTTTGAGGTTGTGGGAAGTCGTGGGCAATTTTATGAGCATGAATGGGTCGCATGGGATGAGTTTAACGAATTTGGTGGCACTGTTCTTGGTGATGGTGGTCAAATGACGGGTGTGCTTGCTTTTATGGTTTATAAGAACGATTCGAATTTGATGTTGGTGTATCGTCCAAGTATGTTTGGAACGGAACGCTACTTCTTTGAATTGGAATAAACCTGGCTATTATTTTATTTGTATCTTTATATCTGAAAGGTGAGATATCTGTTATGTTAGATGCTTGGTTATTTGGTAATGCTTCTGAGCTTAAACCGAGCGTTATTCAAAATCAATTAGAACCGATATTAATTGAGGGCGAAATTGTAGAACGTGCATTT
>PGTJ01000103.1 GCA_002794515.1 Phototrophicales bacterium | reverse complement strand
GGGTTGTAATTCGGCGAGATTGAACGAGTCGAATTGTTCAAGCTGGTTGTCGACCAGCCGATAGGCTTCAAAACGCACCCCATCGGTCAATAAGCCGATGTAATTCTGTTTATCATCGACTTGGGCTTGGATGAGATAATCGCGCAATTGATTGACCCACATGCCATGAAATTTTTTATCAAGCAAATTTTTGGCACGCTTAAACTCGAAGATGAGGTTGCCAAATAACAAATCGGCACGCCCTGCCCGCTTGAGATGGAGCATGTGTAATGTTTGCTCTTGGGTGATATCACCATCTTTGATGCCGAAAGCACCAATAATAAATGTCCGAAATGAGCTGATGAGATTTTGTTCGGCTCGATCGCGCTCGCTATTGACTTTGGCATCTTGTAGATATTGATAAAAAAGCTGTTCAAATTGCTTGTCATCGGACATGGCATATCCCTAAATCGATTGTGTTGGTCTGCATCACATTATAACATCTTTATGAGGGTGATGGAACAGGTGTATTAATTTTTTGCCACCAAACGGTTTCCATACGCTCAAAGCGCACTCTGTACACAATTCATAATCGGCGTGTTATAATCAGGGGCGCTTACGGGCTTCTTGCCTATCCACAGAGTTTTTTGGAGATGAAACCACATGTCGTATTCGCGTTTTATGAAGATTTTAATCGCCCTAGCGCTCGGCTTGGGTATGATCGCACTCAACAACCAGCCAGCATCTGTGTTGGCACAAGGCAACTTGCTTAGAGACCCCGGATTTGAAAATGGGGCATTTAATGTGGTCGCCGACCGCACAGGCACAGAAGGAGTGTTATGCACCGTCCCTGCCGATTGGGGTGGTTGGTTCACCGAGACACCGCGTACGGCAGATTGGCAAAATCGCGTCCCCACCTGTACAGGCAACAGCGATAAAGCCAATAGTTTTGTGCGTTCTGGCGACCGCTCGCACGAATTTAGTCGTGGAGATGCCACCTTCACCGCCGCCATTTATCAAACGGTATCTGTGCCAGCAGTCGGCACGAATGTGGTCGGTCAAGCGTATTATGTGATGGAAGTCGGCACAGGGTCGACCGCCCAAGTGCGCGTGGGGATTGACCCCAACGGTGGCACAAATCCCTTTGATAGCGATGTTGTCTGGTCGAATTGGGGCAGTGTGCGCCGTAATACCGATGGTTTCGGACCGCTCACGGTGAATGCCACATCGACAGGCACCAGTGTGACACTGTTCATTTATGTCACACAAGCCACACCCACCAACCCCAACAAAGTGTTCATTGATGATGCTTCGTTGGTCATCGGCGGTCCGGGTGGCGGTGTCGCTCCACAACCAGGGACACCGGGCGCACCACCCACTGCCACACCACCGCCCGTCTTGGTGGCGAATTTTGTCGTACCACAAGGCACACAAGAAGATGGCTCGATTATTCATACCGTTGTCGAAGGCGATACCTTAGCGGCGATTGCCACCGCTTATCGTGTATCGATTGACACCCTGCGCGAACTGAATCCAGAGATTGGACGCGGGTCATTTTTGTTCATCGGACAACGTATTTTGGTCAGACCTGCACAGAGCATGACCAATACCCCACGTCCGAGTGCGACACCCAATCTGGGTTCTGCGGTCACGGCAACACCATCGGGCAACACCAGCCAAACCAGCGCCACGAATACCCCTGCGCCAACCTTGACCACCCGCCCACCCACACAGGGAAATCCGATATTCGCCACAGCGACCCCGCGTAACAATACCAGCACCAGTAGCATCCAACCAACTGCTACGGCGACCGATGCGGTGAGCATCACCCAAGAGGCGACAGCCACCGAAGCAGTAGTCGCCACCGAGGTTGTCCCACCAACGGCGACTATCGCCCCCACCAATACCGATTTACCCCCTGCCCCTGTGGTCGAACCCACGGCAGTCGCCATGAATCCACAAATGGTTGTCACTGGGGTGTGTTCGACCTTCTTTGATGATCTAAATCGCAATCGTATCGCCGATATGGGCGAAACACCATTGGTCGGTGGCATCATCACCTTGCGATCCAAAGGTCAGGATGTGAGTTCATACCTCACCACAGGCGACCCAGAACCCTATTGCTTCGATAACCTCGCCCCAGATGATTATGTGGTGTTCGTCACACCACCACAAGGCTATGGCATGACCACCCCGATGGAATTGCAAGTGAAAGTGCAAGCAGGGTCTCAGGTGACGGTGGCATTCGGCGCGGCGCAAGGCGTTGTCGCACCCACCCCTGTGATAGAACAGCCCGCACAACCCGCTATCGTTGAACAACCTGCCATCACCCAAACCACCGCCGATGATGATAACAACAGTTTGTTGGCGAATATCGGCATCATCATCTTGGGTTTAGCAGGCTTCACCCTGATTACAGGCATCATCGGCACGATCCTGATTAGTCGGCGTGGATAAAGCCTGTTCATCCATATAAAATCGTGATATAAGGGCGCAAGATTGCGCCCTTACGTTATTATTCATGAATAAAGGAAATACATCATGGGCAAATGGATACTATTTTTAATCATTGTCATGGCGACCATCATCCCCGTCACCCATGCACAACAGGGCAATAGTCAATTTTGTGTGCGGGCATATGAAGATGATAATGGCAATATGATGCGCGATCCTGGTGAACCATTGCTTCAATCGGGGATTATCGTCAGTTTGCATGATATGCGCGGCGTGGTGATTGGCACTGCCACATTAGAAAATTCGCCAACCCGCGAACAAGGGTTGGTATGTTTTAATAATTTGCCCGATGGTCAATATGCCATTTTTGTCGATAGTGTGCAATATCGGGCAACGACCACCGAAAATATGATTGCTCAACTTAGCACGACCAGCCAATTAGCTGTATTGGAATATGGCGGGCAAAATTTGCAACGCAATCAGACCACATCCATTGCACAAAATACTGCACCCACAACCTTCACACCGAACTGGGAACGTGTGGGTGTCGCCGCCATCTGGGGTAGCGCCACCGCAATGATTGTCGGGACGATCGGCTTGTTATTATATGTCCTGTTCATCCGCCCATATAACCGCCGTGTGATGCGCCAACGCCCACTCACACCCTATAACACACCACCTGTGCCAAATGATTATTATCAATATCAATCGCCCACCACACGCCGAAATTACTTTGAATATGAAGATACCAACACCTAAAAATGTTGATTTTATGGTTGCATAAATGTGTGCATTAGGCTAATCTATAGTTATATCCACCCATAGATGAAGGTTTGGGCATTATGAGTTTTCGTGTCGAGTTTGTACGCCAACAATACGCCACAGACGAAGCCTTACGTATTCGCCAAGAAATTCACGAGAAATACACCGTTCCACAAAATAACTTTGTCGAATGGGTGTTGAGCAACATCAAATGGCGCGGAGACGAAAAGGTCTTGGATGTTGGGAGTGGCGTGGGCAGTTATTACAAGGCGTTAAGACACATCGCACCACAATCGCACTATATTGGCATCGACCTATCGGCGGGCATGTTGGCATCACACCCCGCCATCGGTCATGTAGCGCGTGCCGATGCGCTCAGATTGCCCTTTCCAGACCACGCATTCGATGTGGTCATGGCGAATCATATGGTTTATCATCTATCGGATATTGATGCGGGATTACAAGAATTTCGGCGTGTCCTCAAACCCAAAGGGGTGTTGCTGATAGCCACTAACAGCGCCGAGAATATGCCCGAACTCAAGGTGTTAATGCGCCGTGCGGTGGTGTTATTGGCGCGAGCTGGGGCGATGCAAGTCCAACCCCCCAGCCCATCCAGCGAGCGCTTTGCCCTCGAAAACGGCACACGGCATTTGCATCGTTATTTTTATGGGGTGATGCGTTGTGATTTGCCCGGCAAATTGGTGTTTCCTTCTGTCGAGCCGATGATGGCATATTTAGAAAGCACCCGTAGCCTGCGCGAACCGCAATTGCCCGAAGATGTCATGTGGGAAGATGTCATGGCGATCATGCGCCAGCAGATTAATCATCTCATCAATCATCTGGGCGAATTGGTGATTAATAAACTCACAGGGGTGTTAGTTGCCACCGATTCGGGAGCGTTTATGGAAGAATTTATCCAGATCAAATCGGCATTGGAGCAATCTTAGATGCTATCCCGCCCGATATAACAGGGTCGTCTGACCAATCACCAAAATATCTCCATCATGCAAAGCATACGGGGTTTGTGGGGTGAGAAAATTATTATTCAGCAATGTGCCATTCACACTGCCCATATCCATGATCACCCAACCATCCGCCACCCGTTGCAGGCGGGCATGTGGGCGCGATACCGCCGTATCTTGTAGGCTGATCTCCCATGTGGCATTGGTCACAGCTCGTCCAACCAAAATGCTATCCAGCACCAACGGCACGACCAATCCTTCTTGTGCGCCTGTGGTGATAATCAATTTACCCCGTCCGATAGATGCCATACCGCCCGTGATATTGCCCATTTCTTGCGCCAATTGCGCCTCTAACGGTGTGGCAGATGTATAGGTGAGCAGTGGCACATAAAGCCGAATTTGGTCGCCGAAGAACAGGGGAAACGGTTCTATCACCTGCCGATTGTTGACAAATGTCCCGTTGACACTGCCTAAATCGGCGATAGTGAATACCCCATCATGATAGCGTATCACGGCATGGCGACGCGAGACATGTTTATCTAAGATAGCGATGTCATTTTCTGATGAACGACCGAGTGTAACAGTCGCCCCTTCGAGCAAAATATGTGTCTTGATGGCTTCGCTAACGGGGTCGACCCATGTCAATTTTGCCAACATGGGCGGGTTGTGCGTGTCGTTCATCGCCGTAATTTATCCATCAACTCATCTTCATCATAACCGATGTCGGGCTGATTCCGCCGTTTTTTCTCGGTATCGCCCATCATCGGATGCCATTCATCGGGTAACGCACCACTCTCACGGGTGACAATCCAGCCGCCTAAATCACGGGCGATATGCTCCAAAAGTTGCGGCTGTATCCATGTCACCGTATCGACCTGAACAGCACGCGCCCCTGCATGGATATAATCTCGCGCATCTTGTGGGGTATGAATGCCACCAGAGCCAATAATGGGAATATCGGCAAATGTTTGGGCGAGTTGGGCGACAATCCGCAAAATCATCGGTTTGATGATAGGTCCATAAATGCGCCCGCTCATCATATGCCCTGTGCGCGGATCGCGGGCAGTGCCACGCGGAGCAGAACAGGCGACAAGGGTGCTTGCACCCTCTTCAATGGCGATTTTGGCGATATTCATGGTATCGGTGGTCGGCAAGCGCACCATCACCGGTTTTTCGGTGCGCGATGTGGCGGCGTGGATGAGATCGGCGGCGACATCTTGGCTGATGTCATCATTCAAACCGAGTTCGATGGCATCGACCCCTTCCTCTTCATCCAAACGGGCGGCGCTTTTTCGCACATGGTCGGGTGTTGTACCGATTAGGTGAATGATAATCGGCAAGGGGAGCATTGTCCACAAGGTGCGATATTTGCGTAACACCTTGTTAATCCCCAAATTCGGCAAACCAGTATGGATGAGGACACCCGAATCCAACCGAATCACCCGCGCCCCATGTGCGGCAGTGCGTGGTTCATAACTAATAGGATTAGTGACGATTGCCCCCAATTTCTCGAAATTGATGATGTCACGGTAGACATCACCAAAACCGAATGTCCCCGCCGCGGGCATGACAGGTGTTTCGAGGATGAGTGTATTTTTGCCTGTTCGGGTGATTTGTATCGCCATAAAATGCCGTCTCTCAGTCTAAGGTGATTTGTGTTAAATCAAACGCGGGACCATCGGTACATACCAGCGACCAGCTTTGTCGCGTTTGGAGCATACACGCATGACATGCCCCGACACCACACGGCAAATCGCCATTGAAGATGCCAAACAAATAATTTTGTGGGATAATCGCCCGCCGTTCTTCAAACCGCGCCACCAATTTCTTGAAGCGTCCGAGTTCATCATCAGTATGGACCACCGCCAACACTTGATCTGCCCAGCCAACGGTCATGACCTGATTTTGCCAATTGAGGTCATCATCCCCTTTAATCACTTCTACTTCGGGGTTGAGATGAGCGGTATCATACTGGCGGGCGGTCCCCAATAACACCAGCGTAACGCTCACCTTATTGCCCATCAGCCACGGGATGGTCATCAATATGGGTGTGGGCGGGGTATCGTATGCCACAAGCAACACATTGCGTAAATTACGCCGAAAGCGAATCGGTTGCCCAACCAATCCCAACACATCCACCACTTGCCCCACATCGTAATGCTCGCCTGCGGGACGTTCGATGACCAACTTCGCCCCTGCGATAGTCACAGGATGCCATTGCACACGCAAATAGGGATGCCAATCGCGCCCTGTTTTGACCAACAACGATTGACCGGGCTTGATGCGACTGAGGGTATCATCGACCGCCAATTCCAGATGTTGATAAGCGGGATTAATTCGGCGCACACGCTCAATAATGGCTTCTGATTGTTTCATGCTTGTATCCTCGTTTTCTCACTACTATTATAGGGCATGTTGGCGTAAAAACGAAAATATTTGAGAGGACACTTCATGACTTTTCCCTTCGACCCCATCGCCCGTTGGTGGGTGAATGGGCGCACCCAAAATCGCTCATATGATGACCTGATTGCCATGCTCGAAACAGGCATGAAACGCATCGAAAAACGCGCTCATGCCGCCCCAACAGACAAGTATCATGCCCTATGGACACATATCATCGGCATCGAGATTTGGTCACAAAAGAAACTGGCGATTGCACTCGGTGAACCCGCAGGCGAACCCGAATATATGCCCTATCGTCCATCCAAAGACACAGCATGGGATGATTTATTACCGCTCATGCGTCAGACACGCGCCGAGACCATCGCTTTAGCCAAGCGATTATCTCAAGCCAATATCGCCCCCCAAATGACCATCCATCACAACGATTGGGGCGATTTGACGGTCAAAGGCTGGCTGATGTATATCTATCTACATGCCGATTTTGAAATTAAAAAGATCCGCTAAGTTATAAATCTGCCTCATCCAACAACGGCAACACATAAATCACTGGCTGGTCATAGGGATGAACAGATTTAATCGCCGCTATAACGGCTTTAGCAACCTTGCGCTCACAAAACGTCTCAATGCGCCATTCATCGAATTGATTAATCTGCCCTTTTTCGCCAAAAATGGGGTTCGCATCTTCGAGCGCCTTAAAGCGCCCGAATCCACTATGGGTGAAGGCACAGTGCGTATAATTGCCAATCACCCCCCCGCCAACCGAGGCAATCGCGTTCAGGATTGCCTCGATATGTTCTTGAGTAACCGTGGTCACAATATAAACCCGCGAAAAGTTCATCGATGATCCACATCCCTAATTTTCGAGCAATTGATAAGCGTTATAGGCATATTGTTCGGCGCTACCATTGACGGGTTTGAGCTTTTTGCCTTCCTCTGTGGCGATTTGCTTTTCGGTGATAATTTGTTCCTTGAGTTGCTTGAGGTCACGGTCGTTGGGGTCGTATTTGAGGGCATCGGTGACGACCAAATCGGCGATATTAACATATGCCCGACTTTGGAGCAGTAATCGTGCCATTTCGACCACCAGACTGACGATGTTATCGGCGTTATCCGACACATATGCCAAGTGCAAGGCTTGCCGATAGCGCAATAACGCCTCGCCCAATTGCCCCGCTTGGTTGGCGGCATATGCCAAACTGGTGAGTTGCAAGGCTTCTTCTTCTTTATCTTTGTTCTCTCTGGCGACATACAACGCCGATGTATGAAAATTCACCGCTTCTGCCCAACGGCGCAAATCCCCATAGGCACTACCCAACGCGCCGAGCGTACGCCCTTCGTAATCACGCCGATTTTGAGCGCGGAACATCTTGAGCGCCTCTTCCCAATTATCAATAGCAGTTTGGGTATCGCCCTCATCTAATTGGGCATATGCCAATTTATATAAAATCAGCGCCTCATTTTGTTTATCCCCACGAACACGGGCAAATTCAAGGGCGCGGTTATATTCGTTAATCGCCCCACCGGACTCGCC
>PGTJ01000845.1 GCA_002794515.1 Phototrophicales bacterium | reverse complement strand
TTTTATACACTCGATGAACTCATTGCCCTATTTTTGCGCCAACTGAAAAATGCCACCGAAGCCTTCATCGGCGAGAGGTGCGATGAGGTGGTCATGGGGAGACCCGTCAAATTTGCTGATGAAGAGTATGTCAACATTCGGGCAGAAGAAATTTTATACAAAGCGGCGCGCTTGGCGGGCTTTCAGCACATCACCTTCGCCGAAGAGCCGTTGGGTGTCACCTATTTGGAACACATCCGTAGCCCCAAGCGCGAAATCGCCTTTGTATTCGATTTCGGTGGTGGCACG
>PGTJ01000844.1 GCA_002794515.1 Phototrophicales bacterium | reverse complement strand
TTTTATACACTCGATGAACTCATTGCCCTATTTTTGCGCCAACTGAAAAATGCCACCGAAGCCTTCATCGGCGAGAGGTGCGATGAGGTGGTCATGGGGCGACCCGTCAAATTTTCTGATGAAGATTATGTCAATATTCGGGCAGAAGAAATTTTATACAAAGCGGCGCGATTAGCGGGCTTTAAGCATATCACCTTCGCCGAAGAGCCGTTGGGTGTCACCTATTTGGAACACATCCGTAGCCCCAAGCGCGAAATCGCCTTTGTATTCGATTTCGGTGGTGGCACG
>PGTJ01000142.1 GCA_002794515.1 Phototrophicales bacterium | reverse complement strand
GCTATATCGCGTGTGAATTGAGCTAATGAACTTCCCCCCAAAATACAGGGACGAAATCCACCACCTGCAATCAAGGCTACTAATCCCAAAGCCACAATCCAAATGCTGATTGTGGCTTTGCGTTGTGTCATGAAAATATGATTTAAAAGTGGCATGATTATCATCAAGATTTGTTGCACATCTAAGCGTTTTTACGCAAACGGTTGAGCAAATCGAACCAAAACGGCGCGCCTTGTGCCGCGGCGATGGTCGAGGCTAAAATCCCGACAATTTTTTGGACGAGCAAGCCGAACCAATTGCCGTTAATCTGGGTGAAGTTCCATAAATTGCGCGGATTGGTGCGCGGGTCAGATAAACCTGCTTGCAAACTGGTTTGCACCATGCTATCGGTGACGACTTGCCATTCCCAGCCGAGCGGCAGTTGCAAATCGAGCAACACCTGTAACGACTCTTTTGCCTGTTGTTGCGCCTGAACAATGGCTGTGATGGTGTCTTGTGCCAAATACGATTGGTCGGCGGGAATAACCATCACCTCGCCCGTGTTGGGGTCGATGATAGTCACTTCACGGGAGGTGGTCGCCTCCCCTTCTGGCGCAGGAGTCGGCTCTGGCATCGGGGTGGAATTGACATCGGGGGGGGGTGTTGGCGCAGGCACAAATCGGCTTTGGTCGAATGTGCTGGCTTGTTGCACAATCTGTGCGCGAAGCAGTGGATCTTCCCACAAGGTGCGACCCAATTGCAAAGCATCGACATTGAACAAAAAGCACAATATCCCCGCCACCACAACCGATATAAACTGCATCCGTTCTTTATACCATTGCGAGACACGGCTCATGCCATCATTAAACCACGCCTCTAATTTTTGACGTGCCTCGCCGACATCTTTGGCGGTGATGACCACCGATTCGAGGGCGGCACGAAAACGTGGGTCTTTGACACGGCGAATGCCATTCATCAAGGGGATGAGTTGTTCGTTATTAAAGCGAATTTGCCCAATATTCGCCTCGACATTGCGAATAGCATCATAAAGGGCTTGGCGTTGCTCTGGGGTGATATTTTCCAGTTGATACACTGTCATGTGCATTTTGCGGACAGCACCTTCGGTGAATTCTTCGCGCATACTCTGGAGCATTTCGCGCAATTGCGATTTTTCTGGGGATGATGGCAAGCCGTTAATGGCGTTTTGTAACGGACCGAACATCTCGCTATCTGAATCGAGGATGAGGATATTCAACAGCGCCTCCACAAATGCTGTTGGCGTGATGTATGTCACCCGTTCCGCCTCTTTATCTTTGATCGTCTTGACCATCTCTTTGGGGATTTGGGCATCGGGCGGAACGGCGACATTGACCATCTTGATAATGGGATGTGCCAAGACTTTCGCCTGAATTTGGTTATCGGTAATCAGGTCTTGTATCCCTTTTTTGAGGTCTTTGCCACGCAAATTGAGCAGATTCGAGATGAGCGAATTGATTTGCGTCACCAAAATTGCCAGCAACGCGAAGATGAAAATCATGCCAATAGCGACTTCTAATATCGAATTGCCCGTCATCGCAATATCCTCACCATTCTTAACCAAACCAAAACACTATGACCGATTGTAACGCTGTTTGGGTTTGTGTGCAAATCAAAAAAAGATGGTCTGTATGGTTATAGACGATATTTGATATAATGAATGTTGCATCACTTGACATCCTCTTTTTTATTGTTGTTCAGGAGCAACATACTTTAAATTATATGAATCAACAAGACATCGCAGAGGCGAATTTTCGTCATCTTGTGTTGGATATTGCATGGTTTGGTGTCGCGTTGGCGGCGACAACCCGTTTTGCTTCGACATATGCCATTCGGGTCAATGCTACCCCTGCCGAAGTCAACTTATTAGTCGCCCTTCCGGGCATTGTGATGCTCATCTCGACCCTGTTCACTGGTTGGTGGCGACGCAAATTCATTAACGCCGTGCCAGCCCAATACTATCCGGGTTTATTTTTTCGGTTTATCTATCTGTTACCCGCATTCACCCCACTGTTCCCTATGCACTTGCAACCAGCATGGCTGATCTTCTCGGCGACAGCACCGGCATTGGCGCAAGGGGTGGCAGGGGCGATATTCATGGAATTTTTGCGACATGGTGTGCCACAAGAACGGGTAGCGACGCTCTTTAGTCGGCGGGCGATGGCGCTCAATTTTATGCTGATGATTGGCTCGCTATTTTTTGGCATCGTTTTAGAAGGACTGCCCTTCCCGATCAATTATCAGGTGATGTTTTTATTTGCCTTTGTGTTATCACTAGTCAGCTTTTGGCACGTTAATCAGGTCAAGATGAGCGATGATGAACCACGCACATCCGAAACCGCCAAGCCAATTGTATCGCAATGGTATATCTGGAAATTGCCGAGTTTTGTGTGGGTGGCGATGGTGACGCTTTTTGGTCATATCGCCTATGTGGTTATCGCGGGGATCATCCCCATGCGTCTGATGAACGAGATGAATGCAGGTGAAGGGTATATCGCCATATTCGGCTTGGTCGAATTGGGTTCTGGTGCATTAGCGGCATACTTCGCCGATCGATTAATCGCCAAACTGGGCGCGCAACGGCTGACGGCATATGCGTTATTTATCACATCGATTGCGGCGTTGGTGCTGGCGATTACACACCGTTTAGATATGGCGCTGTTCTCGGCGGTCGCATCGGGCAGTGGGTGGGTGTTGGCAACAACAGGCATGTACATCTTGTTGATCGAACGTACCCCCAACGAATATTCTAATATCACCTCGAATGGTTATCAACAAGTGGTTGGTGTGGGCATATTTTTAGGTCCGATTTTAGGGTCGGCTTTGGTGAGCATGAATTTGTCGCTGGTACAAATTTTATACGTCACCGTGGCATTACGGATTTTGGCGGCGGTGTTCACTTATGTGAATACTGTCCCCAATCAGCGCCCCAAATTTATTCGGCGAATTCGGCGCGGGCGCGTCATATCTAGCGAAGTGTTATTGCCATAAAAAGAGATGTTGTGGGTGTATCGTGTATGGGATATTCAACCCCACGATACATCCCAATTAATCTATTTGTGTCATTTCGCCTTTTTGCAACTCTGCTAATTGCTGTTTCATCTCACGCGCCGCCAGCGCATACCCGCCGCGTGCGCCATCGACAAAATGGACTTGCCTGCCAAAATAATCGAAGACCACACAGGTCATGAGCGCATGACGCGAGATGTGCATCCCATATACCAAGCGCCCCGCTTGACGTTGTTCCTCTAAGTAAGCACGCAATTGCTCGCGTTGGCTCACGCGCCCACTCATCACCATCCGCAAGGTATCATCAAATTTTTCGCTATCGGTCGAATCGACTAAAATCGATTTATAATCGCCCCACCGCCCGATTTTGAAGCGCATGGCAAACCATGCCTTGAGCGAATTAATCCACATCTGACGCAATGTGCGCCATGAGGTGTCGCCAGAACGGACTTTTGCCTCTGTTTTTAGCTTATTCGGATTAAACGCCAGGCGGAGATTTTTCACCGTAATCGGGGCGCGTGAGGCACTATTGCCATAAAGCTGGTCAATTTTTGCCAACACATCACTATAAACAGTGTTGCTGGGGATAGTCCCCGTCACCAATGCCATGACCATCAGGGTGACATTTTCGTCATACATGCTCGGAATTTCTTGCCAGCGACATTCAAAACCATGAAAATCGGCAAAGGGGGTGTCATCAGACGGCGGTGGTGCATATTTATCGGGATTTGACTTGAGCAATTGCTCGGCATATGCCAATCCACCACCCGAAAAAATCGCCTGCTGAAAATTATTCGACACTTTTAGCCGTGCCACACGGATGCGTAATTTCGCCTCTAACACCTCGCGCACAGGGATGATGCCCGTGCGTAAATCGAGATTGAATTGTTCGCGGGCGAGGATTTGTGTGCCACGCAACGCCCGTTGAGCATCTGGAATGAAAACAGGCGGGATGAGGACAGTCGCGCCATCACCACCAAAGACAAAGGGAATATCGACATCTTTGGCGACATTGAGCATGGCGGTAATCGAAGCCGCCGCCACCGAATTGACATCTCGATAGCGCCCTTCTTCTATGGCTTTGGTCGAGCTACGCACATCGGTGATGACGATATGCCAATCGGCAGGCACATCATAATAATGCTCTATATTGGTGATTTCGCTGATATTATGAATGGGGGGTATCGATTGAAAGAAAGAAAGGTGGTCGGTCATCGATCTCATCATCTCCTTTTGATAACCTCTATTATACTCGCTATAATAGGGGAAAATCATGAGTAACGGTTAGGAAAAATTATCACCATGTCTATTCAACAAGCCGCCACCCACATCCAAAATGCCAAACACCTCGTCATCCTGACAGGGGCGGGTGTGAGCAAAGAGAGTGGTGTCCCCACCTTTCGGGATGCGATGGACGGGTTATGGGCGAAATACAACCCAGAAGAACTCGCCACACCAACAGCATTCGCCAAAAATCCCAAATTGGTGTGGGATTGGTATAGCTATCGGCGTGACTTGGTGAGCCGTACCAAACCAAATGCGGGACATATCGCGCTGGCACAACTCGAAAAAACACATCCCGATTTATGGCTCATCACCCAGAATGTCGATGATTTGCACGAACAAGCAGGTTCGACCCGCCTGATTCGGCTTCATGGCAATTTGGCAGAGACCATTTGTTATAATCAGTGTCGGGGGGGACGTGTGCCAATTGCCCCTAGCGATTTTGTATGGGATGCCGACCGCACCACCCCACCCCGTTGCCCACATTGCCACGCCTATTTGCGCCCCAATGTGGTGTGGTTTCATGAGATGTTGCCCACACAGGCGCTGAATCTGGCACAGACAGTTTGTAAAAATAGTGATGTGGCGCTGGTCATCGGCACATCGGGGTTGGTCTCGCCCGCCTCTGAATTGCCCTATTGGGCAAAACAAAACGGCGCGACCATCATCGAAATTAATCCAGAATATTCGATGATAACCCGTTATGCCGATATTGTGCTAAACGGGGCATCGGGCGCGATATTGCCCGCCCTGTTGGAGGCGATGGCATGATGTGGCGGTGGGTGGCAATCGGCTTGATAATCATCATCGGATTTTCGCCTATATCGGCACAAAATGCGGGACGAATACCATATATGGTGTATGTCGAACACGACCAAGACCAGTTTGGTTTAGATCATCTGTTGTTCGTCAACATGCACACGGGCATCACCACCCAACTCGACGTATATGGCGAGCGATATACCCCCTTTGGATACGAGATTTTATATCTCGACCGCCAAACCAATACGGTGATGTTGGCGCATCCAGACGGCACAACCCGTCCACACCCATTTGTACAAATGCCGACTGATGCCTATCGGATTGATTGGGTCATCTCTCAGAATGCCGAGATGGTGGCATGGACGGTGACATGGCGCGACCAATTGGGACAATTGGCGACTATCACCTATGTGGCGAATGCCGATGGCAGAAATTTGCGCGAGGTATTGCGCGAGATAGACCTCGCCAACGAAAATTTACGCGCCTTGCCTATTCGTTTTAGTGATGACTTAGGCACTTTATATTTAGATAAACATCCTGATGGCATCGACCCATATCTCTTCTTTCGGCAATATGTGGCAGTATATGCGCTGGATTTAATTGATAACACCATCCAAGCCCTACCAGAAGAATTTGGCAATTGCATTTGTGGGGCGGCGATTGGTAATCGGCAATTTTTGCGATTGCGCCTTGCCCCCGATTTTAGCGGCTTCGATTTATATTTATACGATTTGAATACCAATAACCGAATCACCTTTCCGCCATTACGCCTCAATGGGTATAATACAGGTGGGGATATTCTGATGTCGCCAGATGGCAAGTTGGCAGTATATGCGCTGGCAAAAGTCACCCCACGCCCAAATCAAGACCCATTGACCGAGACCGTGTTTGTATTGGTGGATTTTGAAGCAGAAACACAAACTGTATTGACAACCCCTGTACAAACATTCATCCGACCCATCACATGGACAGAAGATAACAGCGCCATTGTATTCACCAGCCCGCGTGATAATGGCACATGGAAAGTCGTATTGAGCAATGGACGCTTAAATCGTGTGGCACAAACAACCTTTATCGGCATCCTAAGATAACATCAGAGAGGTTTTTTTAGAAAAATCATGAGCCAGTTACTTGTATTAGAAAATGATTTTTGGCAAGTTGGCATTTTGCCTCAAACCGGTGGGTCTATCGCCTTTGGACGGGTGAAGCATGACGGCGTATGGCATGATATTATGCGCCCTACACACGAGACCGATTACACCAATTCATCGAAATGCGCCAGCTTTGTGATGATTCCCTGGTGCAATCGCATTCGAGATGGAAAATTCACCTTCAACGACAAGGTGTATCAACTCCCGATTAATTTCAAAGATGGCACAGCTATTCATGGCATTGGACGCGATGTCGAGTGGACTGTCCGCAAACAAGACGAAAAACGCATCGAATTGAGCATGGATACGCGCAAAGTCAAGCGATTTTTCCCGATGCCTTTCAGCGCCAAGATGGATTTTCGGCTC
>PGTJ01000051.1 GCA_002794515.1 Phototrophicales bacterium | reverse complement strand
TCAGCACACCATATTGGCGTTCGAGGGTATTATAACCATAGACGGGGAGGTTATCACAGCGATTACGGACTTCGAGCGCCAAAATCCAGCCGAAATGACTTTTATAAACCACACGATAACGTTCTCGGTTGGGCGAGACACCCATGAGCGGCACGGTTTGCCCATTGGGAATAGTGCCGATGACATCGTAGCGTTCAGAGGGACCAACGCGCACATTCAAATTTTGTTGATTGCGGGCTTGAATGACACCGATGCACCCATCGAGGACACCATCTAATTGGGCAAAGGTGGTGGGTGGTGTGAGGCGGATGGGTGCAGATAAGCCAACGGGAGTGCCACGCACGCCGATATTATCGGTAGCGGTGATGGCGGTACGGGTATTGCCCGTGTTATCGGTGATGGTCGCCCGTCCCGCGCCGATGACCACACTGGTTTGTGTGGGCAAGACTTGCACGGCGAATAAATCGGCGGGTTGGGTGATGGTCAGGTGGTCGGTGGAGATGCGAAAATCGGCAAAGCGGTCATGATCGGCAACTTGATAAATCACCCGCCCCTGCTGGGTGAATTGCACGGTGGCGCGTTGGTCATCGGTGGCAGAAAAGGTGAGCAGGGTGAGGTCGGATGTGGGCAAGACGAAGACAGTAGCGCTTTCATCGAGAAGGGTAATCCACGCCCGCCCGAAAAAATCGGTACGGACGACATCGCCCACGCCAAAGGGGGCTTGTGCGCCAACGGGGAGGGTAATCCACTCTTGGGTATTGGCGCGTAAGATTTGCACGCGCCCGTTATCGACGCGCAACAGGGCGGCATATTCGGTTTGGGCTTGGGCGATAGCCATGATGAGGCAAATCGCGCCGATGAGCAGGGCTAATCGTGTGAACATACGGTCCTTTATGGGGTGTTGATATGGTTATGGATAACACCCATATGGTCGCTGATATGCGCTGTATTGTATCTATTTTTGGGGGGATGTGCAAATGCTCGCCTATGGCGCGACACCATAGGCGAGCATGGGGAGATTTACCGTTCAGTGGGGTTCATGACGCGCCCCATGAATAAGATTTCGGCGGTGGTGGTATCTTGAATATAGAACAAGAAGGGTTTATCGACCACGATATCGATGGGTGCTTGTGGATTGGGCATGGCAGAGGTCACGCCGATGATGACGGCGGTGGCGGCGGCGGCTTCTGAGCCGAATTCGTCAACGGCGATGAATGCCTTATGCAACACCTCTTGGATGAACAAATCGGCATCGGCGATATTGCGGAAGTTCGCCAAGTTTTGGTCGAAGGCATCGGTCATGCCGAGGGTGATGAGGGCATCGGAGAGGGAGAAATCGCGGGTGAACTCGAATTTGGGCATGGTCAGGCGGACGGGTGTCAGGCGGGCATCATGCACATTGGGCAAGCCTGTTTGGGGCAAGGCGGTCTCGTAGGCGGTGAGGTCATCGGGCAGGATGATGACCATTTGCGCCTGATAGCCATCATATGGCACGGCAACGGCGATGAAGCCATCGCCCGCCAGATAGCGCAAGTCGGAGAGGACGCGCATGGCAGGGGCATCGATGACGGTGGAATCGGCGAGGGTGAAGGGTTTATCGCCCAGGTTTTCAAATTTTTTCGCCCAATTGGCTTTGAAATAAATGGCATTGGTCAGGATGAGGCGGGTATCGGCGTTGATGATGCCATCGGGGATGAGGTCTTGAATGCGTTGGCGGGTTTGTTCGGCAACGGTATCGTTAATTTGTTGGCGCGAGCCTTGTGGGTCATTTCGGAAATTGAGCGGGACGATTTGGGCATTATAAAACTCGGTCAAGGTTTGTGGATAGGTGGGCAAGAGGGCGAAATCTTGTTGGATCCATAAATTATTCGACACAGTGAAGATGCGTTCGGGGTTATATTCGGTCTTATCGGCATTATTATTGGCGAGGATGAGTTGGGTATAATCGTTGACCAGTTGATTGAGCAGGGGGTCATCGGCACGGATATGCAAGACATCGCGCATTTGTTGAGCGGTATTTTCGCGTGCGCCGATGTAAGTCATGAGCAAGGCGGTGTTGATGCTATAGGGCGAAAAGAACAGGTTGCCTTCTTCTGCGCGGATGACATCGTATAGGTCGAGGGCGAAGGCTTGGCTATCGGTAGGTGGGGTGATCATCGGCTCTTGTGCCGATAGGACGGGCAAGGCAACGATGAAGAGCAACACAACAAACAACATACGCATGGCAAAAATACTCCTTATATAGCAAATGGTTGTTATCTGATAAGACGTTGTGGTGGGGGGATTTGTTCCTAAAATACAGCCGATAAAATAAATACAGCCTGCTATCGGCTCAAAGCCGATGGCTATCCGATTGTTGAAGCCCGCTAAAGGGGCTATTTTGCCCGATTGTGTGGCGTGCGCCTATCGCTTATAGCACCTTTAGTGTGCTTTATAGCGATGGCGGGATGCTTTGAGCATCTCGCCATAATTAGCGATTAACATACTGATATATTGACTATACGAATTGTGTTAGGTGGCGGGAGTGATGATGGAGCATCACAGAACATTCCTTAACAATTGCTTATAAAAGTGGTGCAGTGGTGAATGTTTCGTTATAATCGTTTTCTATACCAAATTATTCTGGTATAAACAATCTGAAAACAGAGGAGAAAATAGAGAATATGAAAAAACTTACTACTCTTGTTCTGGTACTTGTTGGGATGTTGATGATGTCGTCGTTTGTGTTGGCGCAAGGCGAAGATGTCATCGTTGAACCCGGCGACCCCGTCCGCATCGGTGTGGCGAGTGGTCTGAGTGGCGAAGGTATCGCCCCATTGGGGATTGATATTCAACGCGGTGTGCAATTGGCGAATATTGACCGTCCCAGCGTGGTGGTGGATGGTGTGGAATTCATGGTGGAACTGGATCCACAAGATGAACAATGCTCGGCGATTGGTGGTCAAACGGTCGCCAACCTGTATACTGCCGATGAGACGATTGTCGGTGTGGTTGGGCATATGTGTTCATCGAGCTGTTTAGCCGCCGCCCCCATTTATGACACCGCAGGATTTGTGAGCATCAGCCCATCCTGCACCAGCCCGTTGTTGACGGTGCGCGGTTTCACCAGCTTCAACCGTACGGTGGCATCGGATGGTTTCCAAGGTAAGATTGCCGCGGAATTCATCTTCAACGACTTGGGTGTGACCAAAGTTGCCACCATTCACGATGGTAGCCCCTATGGTGAAGGGTTGGTGACGGTGATGAGCCAACGCTTCATCGAATTGGGCGGCGAAATTGTTGGCGCAGATGCGGTGACAGTCGGCGAGACCAACTTCCGCTCGACCTTAGAAAATCTCGCCGCGGGCGGTCCAGAACTGATTTACTTTGGCGGGTTCAATGCCGAGGCGGCGCGTTTGGTGCAACAAATGCCCGATGCCGGTCTGACCGATGTGCTGTTCATGGGCGCAGACGGGATGCTGGGACCAGAATTCATCAATTTGGCGGGCGATTTTGCTGAAGGCGTGTATGCGTCTGCCGCCACGACCCCCGAAACCGATGCGATGGTCGCCTTCTTAGACACGTATGTACAAGCCTTTGGTGAAGAACCGCCCGCCCCCTTCCATGCCAATGCGTATGATGCCTATAATGTGTTGTTGGATGCCATCGAAGCGGTGGGTGTGATTGATGGCGATGGCAATTTGGTCATCAACCGCGCCGCGTTGCAAGCCGCCGTTCGTAGCACGATGGGCTTTGAAGGCTTGGTGGGTGTGATGAGCAATGACGGCACGGGCGAATTCTTCTCTGCGGAACAATCGATTGTCACCATCCAACAAGTGCAAGGTGGCAAATTTGTCGAGGTGAAAGTAGTCGGTGGCGAGATGGAAGAAGAGATGGAAATGCCCACCATGTCGATTGCCGAAATCGCCATGATGAACCCCGACTTCAGCACCTTAGTAGAAGCGGTGTTGCTCAGCCCACAAGTATTAGATGCCTTAACCGCCGAAGGTGCGGAATTCACCGTATTTGCGCCGACCAATGATGCGTTTGCTGCGGCATTAGAAGCGCTGGGCTTGAGCAGTGTTGGCGACCTACCGGCAGAAGTATTGACCGCGGTGTTGATGTATCATGCGGTAGATGGTGTGACCGCCGCCGCCGATTTGGTAGAGATGGGCAGTGGCACAATTGTCACCCTCTCTGGCGAAGAAATCACCTTTGAAGTGGTGGATGGCGAAGTGGTGTTGAATGGTGGTCAAGCCAAAGTGGTGATGGCGGATGTGATGGGGACGAACGGCATCATCCATGTGATTGACGGCGTGTTAATTCCACCGAGCATCATGCCATAATTTTCATGTATCCCCTGCCAGATTGCTGGCATGGGACGATAAATGACCTAAAAAAAGCCCTTATCCCGCGATGGATAGGGGCTTTTTATTCATCTAAACAATCAGGTACGGCGCAGAGAGGCGCGCAGGACGGTGCTGATGAAGCCGACGGGTTTGGTGATATTTTTGCGACTATCCATGAGGCGCAGGGCATCGTTAATAGCGAATTCGCTATAGCGGTCGACCAATCGGCGGGCAGATTCGCGGGTGATGCGGTGGGCTTTATCGGTGGTGCGGTCGTTGATCGCCTTTTGCAGGCGAATAGCGAGAGCTTCTTTGGCATCATCCTCAAAGCGACGGCGATAGGTATGGAATGCGCCGAATTTCGATTTGGGGCGTGGTTTTGGCGCAGATGAGGCGAGATGATCGGGCATGATGATCGGCATATCGGGCAACAAGGGCGGTTGGACGGTATCGACAGCGCGATTTGCCGATGGGCGGCGGGTGATATCACAGCTAGGGGCGTGTTTGGGCGGTGTGAAACCGACATTCAAGACGGGGCTGGTGACATCGACAGGGGGAATATCGCCCGGATTTGCCTCTAGCGCCTCTAAAGCCGATGCGGCGAGGGTTTTTTGGGTGATAAAACGGGTATGGGCGAATTTTTGCCGTTGGATTTCGTCCATAGTGCGCGCCATATCGGCATTAAATTTGGGGCATAAGGGTGGTGTATCGGGCGAGCCATACCACCAGAAGTTGGGGACGCGCTCATGAATGAGGACATCTTGACGTTTTGCCAGCAATTTTTTAGCGATTCCCTCTTTGGCGGGGTATTTTTTATTGAGCGAATCGGTCAAAAAGAAGCCTTTATGGGGGAATTCTTCGGCGAAGATATATTTCAGCCCCGCCCAACGGACGATATTGCTATTGTGTAAAGGAATAGAGCAGAAGTTTTTATCGAGGGCATGATAATTCTGGATGGTGCGTTTAGTCACACCCAAGCGATTGGCAAAAGAGGCGATAGCCCAGCGTCCGGGCAGGCGCGTGAGGAAGGATTTATGCAACGACATCCGCACGCGACGGCGGTTGGTGAGGTCATCGAGGGTGAGTGGGTCGGATTGTTTTAGCGGTTTTTGGTTGAAAATGACGAACAAATCGTCATTGCTGGGCATGGTATAAATGATGGCTGGGCGACCTTTGGCATTTTTTCCTGAATTTTTTATGGTTACTAATTCGCAAGAATTAGGAACGGCAGTGCATCGGTCATTAGCAATACCATTCGGTACCAGGGGGGCGCGGGGGGATTGGAAGATGGGCAATCCCGTGTTGGGCGCGGTATCGTTGAGGGCGTTGCGGATGGTATCCCTGCCGACAATGCCTTTCAGGCGGTCGAGCGCCTGTTGGGCGGTGAATTGGGTATGTGGGGTGATGCCCGCGAGGCGCAGGGCTTCGATGGTACGCAGGACACCCATCATCTTGGCTTGGAGCATAATTTCGCGCAGGCGATTGGGGAGTTGTGGTGTGACGGGCTGGTTGGTTTTAATTGGGCGTGGCGGGCGACTATAGGCGCTGGCGATGGTAGCGCGGGCTTCGCGCAAGCGTCCAGCGAATGTCTCGCGGCGGTGTGTGGCGGGTGTGGGTCGGCTGGCGTGGAGATTGAGCATGGCGGTGAGCAGTTCAGCTTGTGGGATGCCGTAATCACGAGCGAGGCACGACACCCAAAAGAGGGCATTGTTGCGCCCCATATCTAGGGCATCGAGATAACGCCGTTGGATATAGGAGACATTGATATGATGGTGGGCGGGTGTAACAGCGGGTGTGGATGAGACGGGTGCATGGTCATCGGACGGGGTGATGATGGATTTGGCAGATTGGATAAAGCGTTGGATATGGGCGATATCGGCTGGGATGAGCTGATGGAGGGGTAAATCTTTGGCGATGGTATAAGTAAAACCATCGATAGTAGTTGGTGGTGCAACGACATAAGCGCCTTCGGATTGTAAATCGACATTAGCACCGCGCATGGTGGGTGGTGCTTTGAGGGTGGGTATCAGCGTGTAATAGATATGTTTGCCACGCCGCGTATTGACGGTGTAGGAATGAGCAAGGCGGGGGAATTGCAGGCAGAAAGCATCATATGTGTCGATGGAATCGAAATCGAGGACAACCAGCCGAGACAAGTTGCCTGTGACGATTGCTATTCCGCTTAGCTTTTGCACATTGTACCACCCATTTATTTCCGAAAGTGTCGCTACACGATTTTGGTATTCCGCCCAGCGTACGGCGGGTTGTTTAGCAAATGTAGGACGTTGGTCAGCGTATACTGGAAAAATTGACCAATTTCGGTTAAGATAGGAGATAACAAATGTGTCAACTGCTATTGAACACATATTTGTAAATCCTTTCTGTGGCGGTTGGTGGCTCAGAGATTTACTTGCTGGGGAAAAGCAAATTGGGTGTCTCTGAGTTCCCGCCCACTCCTGAAACCTGAAATCCGACGAATGTAAAGGTACTTGCCAGAAAACCGCGTGTGTGAACATCAACGATTTGCGAGTGTCAAATTTGCCTTCCCTGACTTCTTTACCAAACTTTAACCCATTTTGTCGAATTTGATGAAGGTTATTTCCCCTTTTCCTTCATTTTCTTCAATTTGGTAGGTGACAAATCGCACCTGATTTGATATAATATAGCCAGGTTGTGAATTGTGTTTGACAACACAATCCATTGTAAGTCGTAGGTTGTTGGTAGCAACTTACAAGGCTAATTGATAATAGGTTGTTGCGGTCCGATATGCGAATGTATCGGACTTTACATTTTTATGCGGCTTCTCAAAATGTATTTTTATCACAACGACCTAACCAACAACTCACTAATACTATACACCGAATCTGGATGAGATGCAAGCGATTCTTAGAATCAGTTTGATGAAATTCTTATAAATGTGAATAAAATTGAAATTTTGGGGCAAATTGAGTCAATATAGTTGTTTGTGAACCCCTGCTTCATAAGTAGAAGCGGGGGTTTTTTCATGCCAGAGTAATTATTGATCGAGTGAAAAGAGGGTGACTGTGCCGTCGTTCATGCCCAACAGGACAGCGACTTCATCTGGGGTGTTGGCGATGGCACGGATGTATTTGCGGTCGAATGAATATTGTGCAATACGGTCATAGGTTGTGCCGTCCCAGACGCGCAAAAAGCCGTCATCGCCACCGGTGACGATGCGGTTGGTATTGGGTAGCCACAACAGAGAGAAGGCTTGACGGGTATGGGCATCGATATGGGTGATTTCGGTGGCGGCAGATAAATCCCAGATAATCATGGTGCCATTGCTATCGAGGGAGACAGCGCGGTCGGCATCGGGACTAAAGGCGACATCATTGACAATATTGTCATGACCAGAAAGGACGAGCAGGCGCTCGCCGGTGTCGGTATTCCATAAGATGACATCACCGTCTTCACTGCCGACAAGAATTTGGCGACCATCTGGGCTGAATGCCAAACCACGCAAGGGGGATGTGCGGTAGTTGAGGGAACGGATTTGTGCGCCTGTGCGAACATTATAGAGCTTGAGGAAGCCATCGCCACCAACAGAGGCGAGGATGGTGCTGATGGGGTTAAATTCGACATGCCACACATAACTATCGTGTTTCCATGTGTAAATAACCGTATTTTGGCGGTAATCCCACAAGACGACATTGCCCGCAAAATCGCTGGTGGCGAGGTAGCGTCCATTGGGACTAAAGGCGGTTGCCATACCTAAACTTTCTTGTTGAAAAGCGGTGAGGTCATATAACTTTTCGCCAGAGGGGACATCCCAGAGGGTGATGATGTTATCGCTGGAATTGGTGGCGGCGAACAAGCCATCGGAGCTAAGCGCCACACCGTTGACGAAGGTCTCGATACCGACAAAATTTCGGGGCAATGGCGATGAATCGACAGGCGTGGCGATGTTGGTATTGGCGCTCACACACAAGGTGGTCAGGGTTTGGATGCTATCGAACAAGGCACTACGGACGGTGTTATTGGGGGCATTTTGGGTTTGGGCTATCAGGTCTAAGATGCTCTGGACGGGACAGTTGGAGATGGTGGTGCAAGGGGCTAATAATGCTTTGGCGCTATTGAGGTAGGTGTTGCCTACGGTGGTATTATCATCTAAAAAGGCATTTTTAGCGTTGTTCATGAGTACGACGGCTTGTTGTACAAGGATGTCACAATTTTGCGAAAAAACGGCGCTAAAACTCAAAAAAAACAATATGATGACGATTGGGACGGAAAAAAATTTTTTTATGGTTGTTTTCATGGTTGGGTGTCTCCTAGATAATCTTGTGTGAGGGAATAGATGTAGCCAGATACGCCATTGTGAAACTGGATAATGCGGTATTGTAGAATGTTATCTTCTACCATCTGATTAAGGAGTGTGGTCAGGTGGGGTGACTTTTTGCGGTTGATGGCACGGGCGATTTGTGTGCGCGTCATCTCAGGTGTTTGTCGGAGGGCATCAATGATGAGTTGGCGCGTTTGGGAATTGAGACGATGTTCTTGCATAAGCGGACTAATCACACTTCATCGATATAGTATACAAGACGGATTATACACACCTTTATTTTAGCATGAGGTGCTAATTGATGCCCTGCCCTAACCCAACGATATAGGTATGTTTTTCATGTGGGCATATATTCTGAAAAAATTAGCAAGCATGATTTAACTGCGTTATAATGTCGCTATTCTAATTTTTTAACAATCGGATGCGTGTGATGTTGGTGACTGTATGAGTGCAGTCTTCATAGAGGTGAACGATAGGAGTCGGATATGACTGAAGACGCTGTTCAAGTACCAAAAGCAGATGTGATATCTAAAGTCACGCAGGTTTTGGTGAATAATACGATTAAAAATCCATTACGGGGCATTTTCATCGCCCTATTCGCGTTATTGCTGTATATCAGTTTATCGCGGGTGATAGGCGGGCAATATACTATTCAACAAATTATCCAGCAATTCGTCTTTGGGTTATCGCAAGGGAGTGTGTATGCGCTCATCGCCTTGGGATACACATTGGTATATGGAATTTTGTTGATGATTAACTTTGCACATAGCGAAGTGTATATGATGGGCGCATATGGGGGGTTCTTCGCTATTTATCCCATGACAGAAGCGGCGGGTAGCACATTCTTGAAAGATCATACGCTGTTGGCATTGGTGATAGTATTCATTTGTGCGATGATGTCATCGTTGGTGACGGCGGTGTTATTGGAGCGGATTGCGTATCGTCCCCTGCGGAATGCGCCACGCCTCGTGCCACTGATTACGGCGATTGGAGCATCTATCACTTTGCAGGAATTGGCGAATCGCTTATTTGGGGCATCGACACGACGCTTTCCTGATGTGAGTTATTATATTCTGCCACAATCATTCGAGACGTGCCGTACATTGCCCCGTCAAACCCAACCCGTGTGTACGCCTGGGTTGGATATTATTGGCGGGTTATATGATGTGAACTTTTTGGGATTGTCGTTGAAAATCCGCCCATTCTCGTTCATTGCATTTTTCATCGCAGTGGTGCTGATGTTCAGCTTGTGGCGGTTCATCCGCAATACGAAAACGGGAAAGTCGATGCGAGCGGTGGCAGAAGATAAAACGACCGCCCAACTGATGGGGATAAATGTTGATCGTGTAATCGTCATCACCTTTGCATTGGGTGCGATGTTGGCAGGTGCTGGTGCGGTGCTGGCGGGGTTTTTTCCGGGCAATAATTTATTCACACCATATATGGGCTTTTTGCCCGGCATCAAAGCATTCACGGCGGCGGTACTGGGTGGCATCGGCAATGTGCCAGGGGCGATGTTTGGTGGGTTATTCTTGGGGATTGTCGAGGCGGTCGGGCCGGGGTTGTTGGGGTTGGATAATCAGCTCCAAGATGTGATTGCCTTTGGGTTGTTGGTGTCGATATTGATATTCCGTCCAACGGGTATTTTTGGCGAAGTTGTGGCAGATAAAAAGGTGTAGGGCGATGTTGACGATGATCAAAAAAAGTACAATTCAACGGACGATTTTGGGCATTGGCATTATCTTATTGCTGACGTTGACTGGGATTTTTAACACCTTTGCTAATCAGATGGTCGTCCCAGAGCAATTGAGCCTGAATACGGTTATCATCATCGGCATGGTGGGCATGTTGGGATATGCAGTGGCATATCCGTTAAAACAAAATAAGCCACTGGTCATCATGGGTAACGCGATTTTTGGCACATTGGCGTTGGCTGTGGTGTGGATAATGGCGGTGTGGTTCACCAGCACAGTGGATACTCGGTTTGTTCTGCAGAATTTGACGGGGTTAAATCCGAGTCCACTGACATTTGGTGAAATAGTGCGCTTTGTGGCAACAGAAACCGACCCCGTGCAATTGGATGGTTTGGGGATGTTGGTGTTATTCTGTGCGATGATGGGCGCGGTGGCAGGTTTTGCGGTGTTGTTACCGATGCGCTTGCAACAGATTTTCGGCATTAGTGCCGTGCTGACGGTGGTGTTTTCGCTGGTATCGAGCCAAATCGGTCGGATTATCACCTTGCCTGATGCACTGGCATTTGTGATCGCCTTTTTTGTGTCATATGCAGTGTCTTGGTTGCTCAATCGTGGACGTGAATTGCCAAATTGGATAGCAATTGCTGTCGGGCTTGTGATTGGTGTTGGGGTGGCGGTTGCCTTGCTGTTGATTGGCAATGAAGAGGCATTTGGGCGAGATGGGGTGTTGCGTGGGCTTGGGTCGCGTCCACAAATTATCGATATGGGTGTGCGAGATTTGTGGTGGGGACTGATTGCAGTGTTGGGTATCACAGGCATGGCAGGTGCATTAGCTCCCAAAGCGGAACGGCTGGTGCATAATATGAGCATATACTTTATGGCGTTCATGGCTGTTTTGGGGTTGTTGAATACGGGTGGTCGGTCGTTGCCGTTGCATATCCCTCTGTCGATTTTTGCGGTGTTGGTGATGACTGTGACACTTGCGCCACCATTAGGGGATAAAGCGGAGCATGTGTTCAGGCAATTGAAACGTCCAGATAGACGACAATCACGGGTTGTGTTTTTGGTGGCATTAGCCGTTGTGGTGCTTGCCGCACCGCAGTTTATGGGTGTGTCGTTGGCAAATAATGTTAATCTGATAATCCTGTATGCCACATTGGGCATTGGCTTGAATGTGATGATTGGCTATGCGGGTTTATTGGATTTAGGCTTTGTGGCGAGCATCGCCATTGGGGCATACACCATTGGCATTTTAACGGGTCCGAATATCCTGACCTGTGATGGTGTAGCCATCAATCCGAACTTGATTACGTTGGAAGAAATTAATCGAATTTGTACGGGGCGGATTGATTTTTGGGGTGCATTGCCCATCGCGGTGGTGTTATCGGCGGTGACAGGGATGTTGCTGGGTGTGCCTGTGTTGGGTTTACGGGGGGACTATCTGGCAATCGTGACACTGGGATTTGGCGAGATTGTCGGTCGGATTATTTACTCGGATAAATTCAAACCGTTGGTTGGTGGGGCACAGGGGTTGTCACCGATTTATCCGCCGAAGATATTTTTTCCACAATGGGAAAGTCCATTACCCATACCGAGCATGTTCAGTGGTGTGAATGGCAGTGGGATAACGATATTATTCGGCAATGCGGTGAGCATGTTTTACTTGTATATTTTTGCTTTCCTATTGGCGATATTCGTCACGTATCGGTTATCCATCTCCCGACAGGGACGGAGTTGGCGGGCATTGCGTGCCGATGAAGATGTGGCACAAGCGATGGGTATCCATACCATCCGCACCAAACTGATGGCATTCGGTGTCAGCTCGGCGATTGGCGGTTTGGGCGGGGCAATATTGGCGGCTCAGTTACAGAGTGTGACCCCCGAAAATTATAAACTGGCATTTTCGATTAATGTATTGGCGTTGGTGATTATTGGTGGGATGGGGTCTATCCCAGGTGTGATATTAGGGG
>PGTJ01000291.1 GCA_002794515.1 Phototrophicales bacterium | reverse complement strand
GTGGTGGACATGCTCACGGCGCTGGTCACGGGGATGCTCACCACTTGCGCGGTGTCGTAACCAGTGGGGATAGGCGCACCACATTGCACCAGCAGATACTGCACGACATCATCGGCATCGGCGTTATTCCAGGGGGTGGTCACGGTGACGACTTTGTATGCGTTAAAATAATCCACACTGAAGCCTGTGGTGTATTCCAACGTCACTTTTTCGGGGAAATAATCGACATTGGGGTCATACGCGCCTTCCGCGAGGCAGGTATCGGGGTTGGTGATAGGGGCATCTTGGGCGGTCGTGACCGACACCCATACGCTCAACATCAAACTGATAATCAACCAAAAACGCATGTTACTCTCTCCTTTGTGATGATGAACAAACACGCACGAGAGAAAGTTAATCGAACACGATTGGTTAATGGGGATGAGGATAGATTGTGAGGCGATGACCGATTAACAGACATGCTCGCTTCCCTTTCTCTCGAAGGTACTATAGACGAGCTAAAACATGGCGGGTAATCGGACTTCTCTGGATAGCGCCAGAGTTACCGTTGCGGGACAGTGACGGACTTGCACCGTGCTTCCCCCTTTATGCAAATGACATCCGGGTCAATTTGCACCATATTTTAGGATTTTCAAATTGGTAAAATGAGGATAACATGTATAGTAAAAATTGGGAAGGATCAAAAACAAAACAACACCTCATGATGGAATGAGATGTCGTTTTGAAAGCCCTACGATTACGAAATGTAGGGGTGGGCATTCCCACATATGCCCAGCCTGCCCTATAAATTCAGATTGTATGTACATAAAAATCATAGCAAACATCCAACGAATTGGTAAGCATTTGGATGATGTAAATCGGTGTAAAATACTGTAAATCAGACGAATTGACTATGACAAACAAAAGGAAACAACCCTACCCATTCGGCGATAAATTAAAAGCCTATCGTAGGCAAATTCGTTATGGCAACCACAATCGGATGACGGGCGAAAATCTGGCAAAATTACTGAAATATCAATTAGGCGAGTCGTTTTTTCAGCAAGATATCGCCGATTGGGAAAACGATCAATCGGTTGTCCCTGCGCCAGATGTATTTTTGGCGATTATGCAGTTGTTCTCGTTTCATGGTGGCTTCAAGACATGGATAGAAGCCCAAGATTTATTGACGGAATATAAACAAACAGCCCGCTTTATACATCCAACATCGCAACATCTGACTTTTACCCAAACCGATTATGCACATTGGCGGTCACTGTCGCAGAAAATCAACCAGCATCTACCAGAGCATATCCGCAACCAAATCGACCTGTTGGTCGATATGGATGAGCGTGTACAAACGATTGCGAATGACATCATCGCCAATACGCACGCCATCAGCATCGAAGGACATGGTGGAATCGGCAAGACATCGCTCGTGGTCGTTGTGGCAACAAAATTAAGCGGCACGGGGGTGTTTGATGGGGTATACTTTGTCGGGGTGCGGCAGGGCTTTTTAGATAACAAAGGCGACTATCAAACCAAAGGGGTGCAGATTTTTCAGCTCGATGAAGCCTTGACCGAATTGGGCAACCAGATGGGTTTGGTATTCTCGCCATCGACCACGACCGAACAAAAAATGACACAAATTGCCCACGATTACCAGCAAAGACGCATCATCCTCATCATCGATAACCTCGAAACCCAAGATGACATCCTCGAATTTCAGGCATTCATCAATCAATTGTTACAGGTTGACAGTGCATCACGGTTGATGATCACCTCGCGCAAAAATTTAGACGGCATCAATGACCGCATTCAGCAGATTAAACTCCAAGAACTCAATGCCGACCAAGTTTATGCCATGCTCCAAAAACGCGATTGCCCGATTACACAGCAAAATGCCCACCGCCTTCATGCACACATTGGCGGTAATCCGTTGGCGGTGCGGTTGTTTTCGGGGTTGCTGAAAAAATTTCCATTCGATGAATTGCTTCAACAATTGGCACAAACCAAATCTCAATGGGACACAACTGATGATGACTTCAAACGCCATAATAACCTGTTCGATTATTTGTATGAACGCATCTTAGAAACCCTATCGCCCAATGCCCGCGACTTGTGTTGGCATTTAGGCATGAATTTCGAGATGGAGCGCGGGGTGAAGATGAAAACCATCGCCACCGATTTAGACCGTATCAACGACCCCACGCTCAAACCTGCCCTCAGCGACTTGTTGGATGTCTATTTGCTTCATTATGACGGGCATAGCGAAGTGTATACCATGCACCGCCTGACCGTTCATTATATCCGTAAACACTTTCTCACATCGACATGAGGTGAAAGGATATGCCGCCCACCGCACAAAAACTCGTCGATTATCAACACCGTTCATTGGATATTTTCATCCGCCGTGTTCAGACCATCGAGCAATATGTCGATGATGCAACGGCGCTCAAAGCGGCGCTGGCACATCTCTTCATCAATATGACCATGTGTACACAGTCGACCAAATTTAATGATGCCCGCCTGCAGTTGATTGTCAAGCTCAATTCCGCCCCTATCCGTTATGGCATGAGCCAACAATGGGATGAAATTTTGCGCGAGGCGATTCCCACCATCGATGAGCATGACCATTATCATCTTGCGCTGGTGTATGGGCTACGCGCAAGAATCGCCTACGACCGTGTGTACCGCCAACAAGCCCATGATTGGGGCAAAATCGCCTTGCAACACGCCCGCCAGACTGGTGATGCCAAACTCATCTCCGAAATGGCACAAACGCTGGGCAACATCCTCATTTATCATTTTGGCGCACATCAAGAAGCCTTTAATGTCATGAAAGAATCCGAAGCCATCATTCGTGATCTAAACACACCTGTGCCATTTACCTTATATATCACTTGGGTACACGCCATGCGGTTTATGGGCAATATCCACCAAGCACGCGCACTCAGCGAAAAAATAGCAGACAAGTTTCTAAAACCCCAAATGTCCACCAATGAATGGCTCATCATCCTCAATACGCGGGGTATCATCCGTTGGTCAGACGGGGCATATGCCCTTGCCGAACCCGATTTAATCGAAGTCGCCCAAATTTATGAGCAACGACAAGAATTGGCGGCGGCGAGTGGTGCGTATGGCAATTTGGGTTTGTGTTATTGGTCATGGAGCAAATTCCCCCAAGCCAAAACCATTTATCAGAAAGCCCTCAAGCTATCTCAAGAAGCGGGCGATGTGCAACGGGAGATGAAGATTTGTGGCAATTTGGGGCTGGTATATCTGTCGCAAGGGCGCTTCGACCTGGCAGAGGCGTATATCCGAGAACATATCCATCGCGCCGAGGCGCTGGGCGCAGAACGCGAGGCGAAACGTGGACGGGGCAATTTAGCACAATTGAATTTGTTTCGCGGTCGCCTGAAT
>PGTJ01000435.1 GCA_002794515.1 Phototrophicales bacterium | reverse complement strand
TATATGGACCAGGGCTGAGGGCGTTCATCAACAAACCACGAAGCATAATCTGTAGGGTATCGGCAGGGACATCCACACGACTGGTATCGAGCGTAATATCCCCTTGTTGCACGGTGCGCCACGTCACCCACCCCAACCACAGCGTATACGTACCCCCTGCGATTTGAATTAATCGTACCCCCCAATCGGGCAATTGCCCCAACAAAAAAGTCATGACGAGGATGATGGGAATATCCACCACCAACGGCGAGAAGATGACCAAAATGCCTTTGCGCCATGAATATGTTAAGGTGGTGCTGATGATATACAAAGTGAACGGACCCAGAGATGTGCCTGCGGCGAAGCCAAATCCAATCGCTTGGGCGATATATGCCAGCATGGTTATATCCTTTGGATGATGAAAATAACACATGCCGATTATAACAGAGGAATCAAAAACGGCATGGTCATCACGCCATGCCGTCAACGATGATTAGGCATATTCGGCTAAAAATTCGAGCAATGCCTCGTTGGTGGCTTGGGGATTATTGACATTCGAGGCATGATAGGCGTTGGGGATGAGGACGAATTTTTTGGCGTTGGGTAGAGATTTATACAGTTGTTCACCCAACATCGGCGGAATACCTTGGTCATCTGCGCCGTGCAACACAAGGGCGGGCATGGTCACTTTTGCCACTTGATCGGGTGTGATTTCATCTCGATCGATGAGGTTATTATTGGCATGGAAGAGTTGTTCGCCTGTGCGTTGCACCCATTTGGCACGCCAATGCGCCCATAACTCAGGATTTTTATCTTGTGGACCCAAGAATAAAAAGCTATAGGTATCAATCACCTTGGCAGGACCTTCATTACGCCATGTATCGCGCATATTGCGATAAATCTGCTTGACATCCTCAGTGTCTACGCCATTATATGTGCTGATGAACACCAGCGCCTTCACCCGTTCTGGATGTTTAATTGCCACACGAATACCCGCATATCCACCTTGTGACATGCCGACAATCGTTGCTTGTTGGATATTCAGATAATCCATCAGACCAATGCAATCGGCAACCGTGTCATACAATGTAAATGGTTTGCCATCCCACTCGGTTTGACCAAAGGCACGGGCATCAAACCGCACACAACGATATTTTGGTGCGAGCGCCTTCACCTGCTCATCGAACATGGTGGTATCGAATAAAAAGCCGTGCATAAAGACGACTGCAGGACCGTCTCCGCCCGAATCTTCATAAAAAATATTTTGATCATTGATCTTGGCAAATGGCATGATAACACTCCTTTTTTAGAGGATGACAATTTATTGCGAGAAGATTATACCCCGTCCTGATAAAAAGACAAACCAAAACCATCATACAATTTGTTACATCAGGACGGGATTGACATTTGTCCATGTGCGCCATACAATACAAATCTACGTGGGGGCCTGTAGCTCAGTTGGGAGAGCGCTACAATCGCACTGTAGAGGTCAAGAGTTCGAGTCTCTTCAGGTCCAAGACACCACAAAAATCGCCACGCTTGTGGCGATTTTTCGTTCATCCTTTCGGCGCGATGCCATAATCGCTGATTAATTCCTGTGGATTAGGATAGTATGGCGGAATTCCGGGTGCTAAAACCGATTCGCCTGCTTTTTCTTTGTGAAATATCGTTTCATTCAACGATAATAACTGTGCTAACATATCCCCTTTGGGGTCGAAACCATAAGCTGATATAATCGCATTATCAAGGGCGGTGTGTAATTCACGTAACTCGTTTTTCCCTGGCATTTCTAATAATTTATAGATTTGTCTGAGCGATATACCTGTCTGAGATTTTTCTTGTTCTTTTTGGCGATACGCTAAAATAGCGCGACTACAATCGGCAACGGCTCGGATTTGTTCAACGGTTGGGCTTTGCGGAAATGGAAAGGTATTAAACACCGTGTTGGATGTGTACCGATAATCCGATTTAAGCGTTGAGCCTTTTTCGGTGAACCATAACCAATGTAGAGATGATTGTAAAATGCCAAAGTTGTAATC
>PGTJ01000071.1 GCA_002794515.1 Phototrophicales bacterium | reverse complement strand
TCCCTATAGCCCGCCCGTTCGCTTTTTATACGACATCACCGAGCCAGTCTTAGCCCCTGTCCGCAATTTTTTGCGTCAACAATTTCCGGATATGGGCATGTTCGATTTTAGCCCAATTGTGGTGATGATTGGTTTGACGTTGTTCGCACGCATCATTATTGCGACATTCTAAGGGTTATCAAACCAATTTTTCAGAAATGTTGTGTGAACATGTGTGAAAATCGTGTAAAATAAAACTAACAGAAGTTGCATGATAATAACCATAAAGGGAAATCACTCATGACAAATCGTCCATTCAAAATTACAGACGCGACATCGGGTGCGGCATTCACGGTGCGTGTAGTGACGCGATGCGCCCAAACAGAAGCCGTTGGTGTTCAGGAAGATGGTTCTTTGCGCGTGCGGTTGGTCGCGCAATCTGCAGGCGATGCCGAAGCCAACACCGAACTGATTAATTTCCTCTCTCGTGAATTGGGGGTAGGGTTGAATAAAATCGAGATTGTCGCTGGCGAAAAAGAACGCGATAAACTGGTCAGCGTAGAAGGTATTTCCACGAGCCTGATAGAAGAAAAATTCAACAAGCCTGTCGCAGAATAAATCAGACAATCTCGTGAAGTACATAAACTATATAATCCATAAGGGTGAACTGAGTTTCGCCCTTTTGATGTTATTCATGATGATTTTGGTCGGATGTGCATCCGACTCGAATATTACGCCTATTGCCACTTTGCCACTCAGCCCGGTCATCCCAACCGATACCCCACCACCGACCGATACACCCACCATACAGCCACGCTTAAGCCCTGCCGATTTAGTGTCGCCAACGCCGTCAGATACATCGGCACAAATCCTCAATTTTGTGCGTGATGATATGCGTTCGCGCCTCGCTGATGGTGACATCATCGAAGATATTGTCATCGTCCCCATGCGCTGGGAAGAATCGCCAACGTTAGGATGCGACCCATCCCCATCGGGCAATATTCGCCGTACCGATGGATTTTGGGTGTTGGTTACAGCAGGTGAGCAGGTATATGATTATCATACCAATACGGGACAGTTATTAGTGCTATGTGCGATTTATCCCACTACCAATTTGCCCGTTGATGTGCGTTTGTTGATAGACCCCCTAGCTGTCGAATTAGTGGCATTGGCACAACGCCGTTTGGCGACCCAATTTGATATTATCGAGCGCCGTGTGCGCCCTGTCGAAATCACCCCATATACATGGTCAGATACCAGTTTGGGATGTCCTGCGCCACGCCAGACATATGTAAAACAAACAATAGATGGTTTTCGATTGGTGTTGCAAGTCGGTGAGGTGTTATATGCGTTTCATACCGATAGTGAGCGGATTGTACCATGTCCATTAGGACAAGAGGTGTTGCCGACAACTATTCAGGTAGAGGCAACACCCATTGATGGATGATAGTTATAGGGGGGCAGGTAATGCTATGCCCAATTGGGCTTGTAAGTGGCATAATCCCAGATGTGCGGCGGCGCGTACCACTGGCTCACGGTGACGCAACGCCGCATAGAGCGCATCGGCTTGATGGGTGATTCCCAACTGACCGATATTCGCTACCGACAAGGCTTGTATTTCTACATCACCCTCCTCAAGCGCCTTACGCAATAAGGCATCGCCCCCAACGGTAATCCGTTTTGCGGCATCACCCAAACTGGCAATCCAATCGCGCAACCATTCTAACGATTCGACATGGGGTATCGCTTTTACGCCTGTGGCTGTTTCGCCGAATTGCATCTCTAAAAAGGCTTGTTCAGCAGCGGAACGTACATACCACTCATCATCTTCGGTAGAGGCTTTATAGACTGCTACCAAAGCCCATGCCGTGTTGATACGACGCAAGCCAAAAACCGCCGCACGGCGCACCATCAAATCTTCATGTGAAATGGCATCATATAATACTGGATACCCATCTTTGGGCAAGGCGGCGAATGCTTCTGCTACTGCCTGACGCAATGCTTCTGAAGCGGTAGTCAAAACACCGACCATCTCTTCGAGGGCGTTTTGTGTGCCGATAGCTCCCAATGCCAATCCTGCCGATAACGCCACATCGGGTTCAACATCGGCGAGTAGGGTGGTGATGTCGCGTATAGCTTCATCAGCACGTAATGCGCCTAATCCCAAACATGACAGACGGCGCACATCCGGATTGGCATCGCGCAAGCCACGCGCAAAAATCCGCATGACATTTTTATCGCGTGTGCCGACCAATGCCGCGGCAATCCTTTCGCGCACCAATGGATATTGATTCGCTTGTACAAACGCATTGCCCAACACCTTCAACACACCCGCACGCCATTCCACCTTGCCCGCATATTTCAACCAACGGGCGAGTTCCAGATGCGTGTTATATAGCACATCGAGTGGCTGGGCGAGTCGTGCCGTCACTAAGTCTTCGAGTGGATGGTGCAAATTGGTCAATGCCAGCGCGTCACGCCAGATAGGGATGTGTGTGAGCGCCAATAATTCCTCTGTTTGGAAGTTGGGCAACACCACACTGGCAAAATACATGGCGAGCATCGGGTGTTTGAATTGATATTTATCCTCATCAAACGCCCGTAACATGCCATCTTTTTCCAGTGCTTGCAAAAAGCGCGATAACTCTTTATGACTAGCCGATGGTTTTTCTGCCGATTTCACCTTTTCGGGTTTCGCTTTGCTCTCGGGTGCTTCATCCCCTTCGATGATATTATCCCACTCCTCTTCATTGGTGTTATCATCGGTGTTGATGGGTGTTTCGATGATAATACCACGCAAAATTTGGTCTAATCGATCAACGGTGATGAATCCTTCTTCCAGTTGGAGCAGTGCCGCCCGTCCCAATTGTTCACGAACTTTTTCGGGCTTTATGTTGCCCAGATATTGCGCCCCCAAAAATTCTAACCATTCGCCAATGCTCTCGCGCTCTGGGCTATCGAACATCGCCCAAATTTTGGCACTCAGTTCCAGAGGGGTATAAGCACGGTTGCGGTCGCGTACCCGTTCTAATGTCACTGATGGGATGTCACCACGTCTACGAGCAATTTTGCCCCAGTGCGTTGCCCATTTATCGATTAGCGCATCGGCTTGAGTGTCATTTAAGGGGCGTAAAAACACCGGGCTAAAACCGATGTGCATCAGTTGACCATATCCATGAGGATTTGCGGTGATGATGATGAAATTATTACTGTATTGCCGTAGCAACGCTTCGAGCCATGTATTTACCAGTGATTGATGATAGACTGATAATTCGTCATAACCATCCAGTAATAATAATGCTTTGCCTTCGTTGAACCGTTCATAAATGTTGCGGGGCATCGTCTTCGAGGTGACATAACCCGTATAGGTTTGTAAAGCGCGGACTATCGGTTCTGTGGGATCTATCTCGCGTCCTAATTTCTCGATGAATAAGGCAACATGTGCCAAATGGGCATACATCGGTGTGAGTTGTTTGAATGACAGATTGTTGCTCGCTTTAGGCGCAGATTGGTTTTCGCCCGCCTTGCTTTTTTCGATAGCATCTTTGGCGAGGTCGTCCATTGTGATGCGCTCTTTGTAGCTTTGGGCGTGTTGCGCCTCTTTTTTGAACTTCACCTCTTGGTCGAGTCGTTCTTGCACCACATCCACAGGCGGATCAAATTTGATGATGCCCAAACTCCATAAGGCAATGCTGTGCAGGGCGGTTGTGCGTCCACTGCCGACTTCGCCCAATAATACCACTGCTTTTGTGCCATTATTCAATTCGGCAATGCTCATGGTGGGGATGTTATAAGCGGCATGGAGATAGGGGTAATCTGGCACAATTGGCACAACATGAAAGATTTCGCGCACCAATTCTTCATCTCGGGGGGCGAGCAGGGGCTGTGCAGGAATGAATTGTGGTTCTATCAAGATGTCCGACAGGGCGACATGCTCACCTGCCAGATGGTCTTTTTGAATATAACGGATTAAATCGTTGATGTATCGGGCATCAGCAGTGCGTTTGGCGAACTCTTGGGCAGTCGAGGCGCGTTGTGTGACTGATTCGGTCGCCCCTGCCAAAAAATGTCGCGCCCGATACAAGGCATAAGCCGTCCCCCAACCTGTGAGGACACCCAACCCAAAATTGACATCAATTATAATTTCTGCCATTGTGCCTCCTCTTCGCTATAACACCTCAACCAAAATTCGACCACATCCTAAGCATAACACGAGTTCTTTGCCCTTACGAACATTTTCGATGATAAATCCTGTTTGTTCAATGCCACATAACTGACAACTGCCATTGCGTAAAACGGCGACAGGTTGATTTGCCTTTTTGGGGCGCATGGCTTCGTATGTTTTTAGATTTTCGGGAGTAATGCCTTGTAAGGCTTTTTCGCGTTGGGCATTGAGTGTTTCGACTTCTTTTTCTAATTTGTTCTGTTCGATCATTAAATCTTTATTTTGCTGTTGTGCCTGTTGTTGTGCCTGTTTTAACGCCAATTCTGCCTCGTTGACGATGTTTGTGGCATCTTCTACCAATATCATGGCTTCTAGCGATTGTTCTTCGAGTGTCTCGATGCGATGTTTGAGCGATTCAATCTCATGTTGCAAATCTTGTAATTCTTTGGGATTTTTGACCAAGCCACTATATAGGCGATCTTCGCTGGTTTTATGTTTATTTTGTGTGGTTTGTAATTCCAATTCAATATCTTTGGCTTTGGCGCGTAATGGATTCAATTTGGTGATTGCCTCATCTAGGGCATGTTGCGCCTGTTTAACTTGTTCATTACTGGCTAATAATGTGGCGATCTCGGCGAGTCGTTTGCGGTTTTTAGTCAGGGTTATATCAATTTTCTGGAGCGCATATAACGCTTCTGCTTGCGAAAGCATCGGCTTTTATCCTTCATTTGACCAATCATTAAAGACCATGACGTGCGATTTATGCTATTTTGCGCTAAGATAGAGCAAACGCAACTATTCATGCGTATTTTTTATTCTAAACCAAATTGCGTTTTAACACGAATTAAAAAGGTGGACTGAATGCAAGCGGATTACACAGGGCATATTACAACATCGGAATGGCGATGGGTGATTATCATGAGTGTGGGCGTGGCGCTCGTGGCGTTTGTCCCATTTGTATGGGTTTTATTGAGCATCAGCAACAGCACTTGGCGTTTTATGGGCGCATTACATGATTATCAGAACAGTGCCGTATACCTTGCCATGATGGAACAAGGTGCCAGTGGACGCTGGTTGATGTATTACCTACATACACCAGAACCGCATGGTGGGGTGTTTATTGAGCCGTTATATGCTTTATTGGGTCATCTGGCGCGTTTAACCAGTTTTTCGCCGATTGTCATGTTTCATGTGGTGCGGGTTGGCGCATCAATTTTCATGTATATGACCATTTACCAATTGGCTTCACATATCTGGATACGAGTTCGTACACGGCGCATCTTTTTGGTGTTGGTTATTGTTGCGAGTGGGGTCGGGTGGATACTCGTCCCGCTCACCCAATCTTTTGATTATATCGATTTACAATCACCCTATATCTATCCATTTTTTAGTTCGTTGAGCAATGTCCATCTCCCATTGGCGATTGCGACTGTTGCACTCCTTGCCAGTGTGATTATCCTCATTTTTCGCCCCAGCGAGACCACATCACCTACGGTGAGTAATGGCGGGTTATTGGTCTTTTTGGGGGTGTTGGCATTGGTGCTGTTATATCCATTTGCTTATGTACCTGTTATTATCTCGTTTTTGATTAATTTAGGCATTTACTGGGTGGATGAGCGCAAAATCACCAAACCGCATTTGCAATGGTTATCGTTGTTTATCATCCCTGCTTTGCCTGTGTTGATGTATTACTACATGGTGTATCAGAATAATGGTGTAGTACAAGAAATTTGGCGACAACAAGCCACACCACCTCCATCTCCGATTTTGTTGATGCTGGCGATCGCTTTTCCGCTTGTCATCGCCTTGCCTGCGCTAGGGCGTGTTTTGCGCCGATTTAACCGCGATGGCGACCAGTTTATGTTCATCTGGTTATTGGTGATGATCGCCTGTGCTTATTTGCCTGTGGCGGGGCAGGAACGCTTTCTATTGGGGCTGATGTTGCCGTTAAGCTATTTTGCCACCCGCTCCATTGTGGATTTTTGGTTTAATTTCATCAAACGCAAATGGCAAATGCGCGTATTTGCCGCCTTATTGCCGATTATCGGCACAAGTCATTTATTTGTCCTCATCATGCCCATTTATCCCATTGTGTTCGACCAACAAGTCGATGACACGGCAGGTGTGGTATTAGAACGCGATTACATCGGTGTATTTACATGGCTAAAAAATGAGATTGGCAACAATCGGGCAGTTATATTGGCATCTCCCAATACCAGTCTGTGGTTGCCCTCATGGTCGGGCGCTCAGGTGGTTTATGGACATCCATCGATTACCACACAAGCCCGTTATAAACGGCAGGCGGTGATACGATGGTATCAGACCAGCGACATCTCGCAGTGTGATGACCGCTTATTGCAGGGTGATTATAGCTTTCGGGCGAATCAATATACGGTCACCTATGTGCTATGGGGACCGCAAGAATCCCAGTTAGGTGCAGGTGTATGCCGAGATCGCCTTCGTGCGGTGTTCCGCTTTGGTAATATATGGGTGTATCGCTATAACTAATATAAGGCGTTGACCATGCTCTTTTCTCCGTTTTCTAAACGTAGCCGATTGCAATTGCGAATTTCTGAACGGCGCTTATTGCTCATGGCGGGTGATGTGCTTGCTGTCGTCATCTCGACATTTATCGCCTTATATATGTGGTCACGCGCCGCCAAAACACCCTTCACGCTCGACTTCATCTTGCCACGCAGTTATTGGTTCATGGTGTTGCCCATCTTTTGGCTGGTATTAGCCAGTGCCAACGATTTTTATCAATTGCGATTGGCGGCAAATCGTTGGCAATCATTTCAGCGATTAACACTTATCACCGCACAGATGCTCTTGGTGTATATGATGGTGTTTTTCTTATCCCCACGCGATGAATTACCACGTTTATTCATCTTCTATTATGGCATATCGGCATTCATCACCGTTGCTTTGTGGCGGTTGCTCAATCCCGCCCTCATCGGCTGGGCGAGTACCGCCCGACGGGTGTTGATTATCGGCATGAATTCATCGGCACAAAAAATCATCGAGGCATTACAGACATTTGGCGCACAGGGATATGATATTCGGGGCATCATCAGCCAAAGTGATGATGTCGGCAAGATGATAGCGGGCGTGCCTGTCATCGGCACAGGGGCAGATTTGATGAATTTCGTCCTCAGAGACCGCATTACCGAATTGGTCATCACCGATATTGCCAATGCTGATGCCGATATTTTTCGGGGGGTCATGCAAGCCTATGAACAAGGTGTCGTTTTGTCGCCCATGCCCTTACTTTATTCACGCCTAACAGGGCGTGTGCCTGTTCAGGATGTGCAAAATCAATGGGCGATTGTTTTGCCTATAGAAGGGCAATCATTATTCAGTCCATATCCCGCTTTACAACGGGTCATGGATGTGTTATTGGCACTGATAGGCATGGTGGTGTTCATCATCCTGTTACCATTTTTAGCCCTCGCCATCAAACTGGATTCGCCGGGCGATATTTTTTATACGCAAATCCGTACGGGATTGCGTGGGAAAAATTTTCGCATCATCAAATTTCGTACCATGATCCAAAATGCCGAACAGCACACAGGGGCGGTATTCAGCACAGCCAACGACAAACGGGTCACTCGCGTGGGTAAAATCATGCGAAAAACCCGCCTCGATGAATTGCCACAACTCATCAATGTGCTAAAAGGGGATATGAGCATTGTCGGACCGCGACCAGAACGCCCTGAACACATCGCCCGCCTGACCGAGACCATCCCGTTTTATCGCACCCGTTTGGTGGTTCGTCCGGGTTTAACCGGATGGGCGCAAGTCAAATATCATTACGGTTCTACTGATGAAGATGCGCTGGTCAAATTGGAATATGATTTATATTACATCCGTAATCAGTCATTACTGCTCGATTTGAATATCATCATCCGCACGGTGTATAAAGTGGTGCGGATGGGTGGCTTATGATGGTGTGCCACCGCCCAAATCTGAACCAATCAATAAAAATAATGTGAAAACCCAAATGGTGCTATTCCGTAGGGCGCGTTTGTTGCCCCGTTGGGCGCTATATACGATCACCGCGATTTGTAGCCCCGCGATGAAGCGCAAAATGCCCAATGGTTCACGATAAGTCGAAAATGGCACAAATAACATCACGAGCGCGTTCAGACCGAGCAGTATCGTCCAAATATCTACCTGTTTGGTCTGAATATCTGCCCACAGACGTTTTAATCCCCACACAGTTGGTGTGATAACGAATATCCCCAACAAAATGGCGAATACCATTAAACCAGTCCCTGCGCGGAATAAGATTGTGCCAACATTGGCGTTGGGTTGTGCTAGGGCATCCGATACAGCTTGAATCACGGTGGTGATAATTTTCAATACCCCGCCAAATGGGATGATTTCAAAACTGGTCGCCATCGCCCCACCAGATCCCACACCAAACATGCCGAACTTGGCATAGAGCGCCAATTGTACAGCGATGAACGGGATGGTGCTGATTGCCAAAAACCAGCCCAACCGCCAAAATTGCCCCCTCATCATCATCCAAAGGGCGTATCCCGCAACGAATACCAGTGTCGTCTCTTTGCTAATGCTCGCTAATCCGAATAACCACGCGCTCCATAACCATTTATCGCGGTGCATCATCCAAATGCCCCCTAGCACCAATCCATATGCCAATACTTCGGGTAGGCTCAGGCGTACTGTGCCGAATATGGCGATGCTCAGCGCATATCCGACTACATACCAGCGATTCACACCAAATCCTGTCAATAGCGCCTCTAATAGCATCCCGCCAGCCCATAATGCCAATATATTCACCAGCAACAAGGTGAATGGGATGAGCGCCTCGTTCCCAAATGCTAATCCACCCCCTAAAATGGGGAGCAAAATGCGCTGAAAGCGATAGGCGGGAATATCACCCCCACGCGCAATATAAAATGGGGCGCTGATGGGGTCGTGGGCGATGAAATACACAAATTGACCGTCATAACCTTCTGTCCCGCCGTCTTCGGCTGATATGCCTTGTGTGGCGCGTGTGCCGAGCGTGACCAGCGCCAACGGGTCGCCATGTTGGATGACGATCAATAGCGCATATAATAATGCGCCGATGGTGATAAAAAATGATGGTCGATAAAGCCATGCCCGTTTTTGGGCTGTGCGAATCTCTGACATGCGTTATCCTTATGGTATGGTGTGCATCACAACACAAATTGTAATAAGATTAATCAAAAGGGCAACCAATTTATGCGTTCACAAACCCTTCTGCGTGGCATTTTAACCATTTTGGTGATTTATTTTTCAGCTTTTGGCATGACCTTTAACGGGATTCTCATCCCCGAATTGCGCTGGATGACGCTATTCATGTTGATGATTGGATTATGCGCGTGGTTTATCGCACATTATCGCGCCAAATGGGTTTGGCATCGCACTCCGTTGGATATTGCCCTCATCTTATGGATGGTGGTCATTGGAGTGAGCATCCTCGCTAATGTCGAGACATGGCGCAGGAGTGCCACCGCCTTATGGTTTGTGGTGGGGTATATTTTGTTGTGGTATATGCTGGCAGATTGGTTGATGAATGAGCGCCTCCACCGCGAGACGCTCATAGATGCCATCATCATGGGTGGCTTGGTGATTGTATTTTTTGGATATTTGCAATTTGTCATGGCGTTGGGGCGGGGAGATTTTGCCCGTGTCGGTAGTTTGGTCGGCAACCCCAATTCGCTCGGCGCATATGTGTTGATGTTGCTCATCTTCATCATTGGCAGAATATTCACCCTCAAAAATATATTCGGTCGGCGCTTGTTGATGGTCTATGCGCTCATCACAGGCATATTATTGGGTATCACATTTTCTCGTGGGGCATGGATAGGTGGGGCGGTCAGCCTCCTCATGCTCATCGGGTTGAATTTGCCAGATGGTTTT
>PGTJ01000748.1 GCA_002794515.1 Phototrophicales bacterium | reverse complement strand
CCTATCAACTTTCGAGTAAGTCGGGGCGATGTTGTTTGATATAACTACCCGTCATGAAGAAGAATGATGCCACCCACACCGCACCGATGGCGATGAGCAGAAGCTCCATCGCCGAAAAATTATATAATCTGAACAGGTAATACCCCAACGCGATGCCGATTGCCGTTATACCAAATGCGCCCGATGGATAATGAATATTTTCGGGAAAGATGGGCAATAATTGCGCTGTGATGAACGTGGCGAAGATGAACGACAGCACCGCCAGGTTGGCGGCGATTTGATGCAACACAAACAAGGCTGTATTGGGAATATACGGAAACAACCCGATGCCTGTGGTGCCGATGCACAATGCCAATAACAAAGCATGTAACCATTCGAGGCGCGGGGCATGGAAAAAGCCTGCCTCGCGCATGACGGCTAAATCTAACATACGGTCTTG
>PGTJ01000041.1 GCA_002794515.1 Phototrophicales bacterium | reverse complement strand
CTGCAAATGATGTGGTAATTTTAGGGAGCGCCCGCACCCCACACGGCAAATTTTTGGGCGCGTTATCGGGATTATCCCCTGTGGAATTAGGGGCAATTGCCGTTAAAGTGGCGATTGAACGCAGTGGCATCAATCCTGAGCATATCCACGAATTTGTGCTGGGCAATGTCGTCAGCGCAGGAACTGGTCAGGCATTGCCCCGCCAAATCGGCAGAGCCGCGGGCTTGCCCGATAATATCGGTGGCACAACGGTGAACAAAGTGTGTGGCAGTAGCCTGAAAAGCATGATGATGGTCGCCAACGCCATTAAAGCCGAAGATGGTGATGTGTATCTGGCGGGTGGTGTAGAGAGCATGAGCCGTGCGCCCTACCTCAATGACTCGATCCGCATGGGCAATAAATATGGGCATATCCAAATGCGCGATGCGTTGCAACATGATGGATTGTGGTGTTCGATTATGAATTGGGGCATGGGCAATGCGGCAGAATTCATCGCTCGTCAGCTCGAAGTGCCACGTCGTGAATTGGATGAATTCGCATTTCGCAGTCATCAATTGGCACATCAAGCCACCGAAGCGGGCAAATTCAAAAAAGAAATTGCCCCTGTGGTCATCAAATCGCGCAAGGGCGAAACAGTCATTGATACCGATGAACCAATCCGTCCCGATACCACGCTCGAAGCCCTATCTAAACTAGCACCTGCATTTGAAGAAAATGGTGTGGTGACAGCAGGCAACGCCCCTGGTATGAATGATGGGGCATCGGCAGTGGTCATGTCCAGCCGACAATATGCCGAAAAGCACGGACATACCCCAATCGCCCGTGTGGTCGGATATGGGCAGGCGGCGCTCGATCCGCAATGGATTTTTTATGCGCCTGTGAAGGCGATCCCTGTGGCGTTGGCGCGTGCTGGGTGGACGGCGGATGATGTCGACTTATTCGAGATTAACGAAGCATTCGCCTCGCAGGTATTAGCCGATTTACGGGGTCTGGCGCGAGATGGTCATGTCGTCCCGATGGAAAAGGTCAATGTGAATGGTGGCGCGATCGCGCTCGGTCATCCACTGGGCGCATCTGGGGCGCGGGTGCTAATCACGCTCATTCACAATCTGCAAGACAGAGGCTTAAAACGGGGTGTCGCCGCCTTGTGCTTGGGCGGTGGTGAAGCCGTTGCAATGGCGGTGGAGATCGAAAATTAGCCATATTAAAAAGGGCGCGGTCTTCTCGCGCCCTCATCGTTCAAATGATGCTCATCGACTGGACATTGGTAATGATGGTTGCCAACGGATACCACTGACAGGCACGCCGTTCAGGCGTAAGAATATCCGTTGCTTTTCACCATTCAAGTCGCTCAGATACGCTACCTGACCATCATCAAAAATCAGCGTGCCATCAACGGGTCCGATTGTCACCGACTGCACGCGCATATCCGTCACAATCGGTCTCACACCATCTAACCCGTACATCGACAACACACCATCACACACAAAATACAAATTGAGTCCCACCGCATCAAATATCGGCGAGGAACAATTTCCCGTATTGGTGATTTGTGCGATGAAACCGCTATTCTGGTTTTTCACGAAAATATTGCCATCACGCACGAAGGTCAGCAATTCGCCATCGGGTGTCATGGACACATCGGTCGCATCTTCCAAACCCACTCGCATGGGATTGGTGAAATCAACCAACCTGACAGCCTGCCCCACCAATGGGTCTATCAACAAAGTGATGACCTCGTTATTATCACCGAAACCCTCAACGATGACCATGCCACCATCTTCAGTAAATTGATAATTCAGTGGGCTGAACGGCAAATCGATCACCCCCACCCCATCGTTGCGGATGATGAATAATTGCGATACATCTGGCGCAGTTTGTGCCACAAACATGCCAAAACCAGCATCAGTCGCCATATCTGCCATCAATAAATCCACTGTATCATCGAATTCGTGCAATACCGTTTGGACATCGACATCGGGCGGTAGCTGGCTGATTAACGCATTGACGAATACCTCTCTTGGCGGGATGGGTGGCGGTCGCCAACTGACGGTATCAAGTGGATTATTGATGCCCAAGTCACGCAATGTCGATTCTGGTGGCAACCACGCCCCTTGACCATCGTCTATCATACGAATATTCAAATTTTGGGGGATGAGCCAATCAGCAGGATTAATATTCGAGGTATTCACACCTTCTTCTACATCGAACCCTAATTTAATCATCGGGAGGCTACTATGTGCATCAACTGTCACTTTAATACATATATCTTGATCGCCATTTGCAGGTATAGTCGACCAAATCCCTTTAGCCCATATACGCATTACAACATTGGGGATGAGGATGATATACGTTCCCTGCTCCAAATTGTTGAGGCTCAAAACGCCGTCACTTCCCAGCCTGTCTTGTATGACATCATCTGCTGAGCGCAGAAATTGACGCATAGCATCACCTGAAAAACCAAGAAAATCACAACTCGCATCGCGCCCGACATCATACCGATATATGACATAAGACAATCCATAAAATGGCATCTCGCCCGCATCTCGCAATCCATTGGCTATCAAGCCAAATTCATCATTTCGGACACATCCCTGTGGAATGGGATTTTGTGGGCTGGCAAGTGTGGTATCACAGTGATCGTACCATGCCGTAATTGTCAAATTACGGGGCAACAAAGCATCAGGACGTACTTGCTCAATCAATTCGCGCGGGATAGTATTTGGCTCATCTGTGGTGATGGGAATGCCTGTCAATTCGCCTGAAATGTATTCCGCCCCAACGAAAAGTTGACGGCTATACCACTTGTCGAATAATTCACGCAGGCTATTACAATCGATCCCTTGCCTGAGAAGTGCTTTTTCTTCTGATGTAGCGTACAGATTTTTGAAATAAACAATCCCAAAAGCGGAGGTTATAGCCCTATCTGTCGAAAAATTGAGCCAATTAATGCCACATGTTTGTACCAGCCATTGTGTGAATACATCATCTTCACCATTGATAAAATCCGCTGGGAAAATAATTTGCCACCGACTCAAGATCATCCTCAGAGCAAATTTTTCGGAAAATGAGTCTTCTACAAAAGCCATATTATTGACCGCCCGCAAAAATCGCCGTGCATCAAATCCAAAGGATTGTGCGCGAGCAAGGAATTCCCCTAAGTCTGATGAATCATCTACCTCATCGGCAAAAGCGGCAACAGCAATGGCAAAGCGATGTCGGTCATCTAATGTACTAGGGAATAAGCGCTCCATAGATGGACCGTGCATCGCCATGAATGCACAATACGTTTCGAGTTCAATCGAGCCTATGGGTGCATTTTCTAGCGCCGAAACAGCCCTATGAATATCCACCGCCAACGCTGGATTGAAGGCATGTATAATCGACAACACACTCAGATATTCCAACGATGGTGCATCGCCACTCAAGCCACAGGCACGGCGCAAGTCCAACGCCTGATTGATGAGGTTCAAGTTGCCATCACGCGGTGTACCAAAGGCAAAATCGCGCAAGGTGTTGGTCAATTTTCCACACGGATCGCCAGCACCTAAAATACGCAACAATGCGCCAATCGGCAAGCGCATCGCCTGACTTTTTATCTCCACACAATTCGCCAATGCGACATCGATTGTGCCGATGAGATTGGGGTCGATGTAAGCGGGTGTGGTCGGTTGTGGCGTGATGACGGGGCGTTCTGTCGTCACAGGTGGTAGCGTGTTAGTCGGTTGATTCGGTTGCACAGGCTGATTCGGACACCCATTGGAGGTTTGCGCGAATTCAAATGGACATTGGTCTGTCGGGTCGCCGATACCATCTCCATCACTATCAGGAATGAATGGACAACCGTTTTGCGTTTGGGCAAACTCAAACGGACAAGCATCCACATCATCCGTCAGACCATCCCCATCGCTATCGGGCGCGGTCACCGTGAAAACGGCGGTGCCAGGGTCTGGCTCATCAACCCATTCTTGACGACAATTGACGTAAATCAGCGTGCCGATGGGTGTGCCAGAAGGTACAGTATAGGTGAATACGCTTGTTTGCGGTATCCAGCCCATATCCATACCGCCGTTAATATTGCAGGTGTATAGATTCGTTGGAACAGACCCACCATACCCAATGATAATGACTGTCCCTGGCGGACCAAAAGACGGGTTCAAATAAACCGTTCCCGCTTGTGCAGGAGCAAAGATCATCAATAAGGACAACAAAACAAAAAAACTGAGTGTGATACGCTTCATACACAATCCTTTCTTATCACGAAGCGCAAAGGCTTTATATCAGCATACCACATTTCCGTAATTTTTTGTAATTAATATTGCGAAATAAAATGAGAAAATTGGGGAACAGATTAACTAGCATCCCCCATTAAGATTTCAGGTTGTGCGAACATCATCTTAGCATTTTCGACATATTCCAAACTCTGATGACGGAAATAGGTATTATACAATTCGGCATAATGCCCACCCTGCGCCATGAGCGCCTCGTGACTGCCCTCTTCGATAATGCGTCCCTCTTTGAGGACGATAATGCGATCGGCATCGCGCACGGTACTCAGGCGATGTGCGATGAGTATGGATGTCGAATTTTTGAGGATGAGGTGCAACGCCTCTTGAATTTGCGACTCGGTGAAGGGATCTACGCTGGCGGTGGCTTCATCCAAAATGAAGATGGCGGGCTTTTCGAGCAACACACGCATCAGGCTGACCAATTGGCGTTGCCCCATGCTGAGACGTGCGCCACGTTCACCGACATCGGTATCTAACCCATTGGGCAGTGTTTCGAGCCATTCGCCATTGCCCACACGATAAGCAATATCGTTGATTTCTTCATCAGTCGCATCGGGCATCCCATAGCGGATGTTATCACGCACTGTGCCACTGAACAAAAAGGGTTGCTGTGGCACAATCCCCAACCGCGCCCGATACGATTGTAAATCGAATGTGCGAATATCGCGCCCATCCACCAGAATTTGACCATCCTGAAATTCATAAAAACGGGTGATAAGTTTGGCGATAGTGCTTTTGCCTGCGCCTGTATGCCCCACAAATGCCACACTTTCGCCCTCATGAATGGTCAAATTGAAATTTTTGAGGACGGGTTGATCGGGCGAATAACCAAAGGTGACATTGACAAATTCGACTTTGCCTCTCAGTTGCCCAACAGGTTTTTTATCTGTTTGGATGACGGTGTTATCGGCATCAATCAGGGCAAAAATGCGCTCGGTGGCGCTGAGGGCTTGCTGAAATTGACTCCACAAGGCGGCGAGGTTGATGAAAGGAAACCAAAAGCGGTCTACACCTTGTATAAATAAAAACCATGTCCCAACATCAATATTCGCCCAATACACATGCAACGCCCCTGCATAAACGACCAACGCAATGGCAAATCCCGCCAAACCATTCAACACAGGGAAGACCATCGCCAAGACGAATCCGCGCCACATATTAATGCGATACGATTGGTTATTGATAGCCACAAATTCATCATAAATGAATTTCTCTTTACGAAAATTTTTGGCGACACTAATCCCCGCGACACTTTCTTGAATCGTGTCGTTCACTGTCGCCATCGCCCGCGACCCCTGACGGGTGGCAATCCGCGCCAGCCAACGGAAGAACATCGCCGCCCCAACGATAATCGGCAATGTGCCGATGACCATCAATGTGAGGGCGACTGATTGCGAGAATAACACCACACTGAGCATCAATACTTGGATGAGGAGCGAAATCACATCGCTGGCGATGACGATAACATCACCAAATTCTTGCGTATCGCTGGTGATGCGGCTGACAATTTTGCCCGATTTATGATTATCATAAAAGGCGAGGTCGCGTTCCATCGCCGCGGCGAAGGCATCTTTCCGCATTTGCGAGACGACATTCCCCACCACAAAACTGAGCAAATAACGTCGCATCCAATTCGCGCCATATTGAATAAAGGCGGCTATCAACAAAACCACCATGAGGATGAGCAAAACATCTTGATTATTCTGTCCCAAAATCCGCACACCATCGGCGATGAATATCGGCACTAATGCCGATGTGACCGACACGACCAAAAAGCCCACTACCGTCCAGAAGACTTGTTTGCGATATGGCTTAAAATATTGAAAAATCCGTTTGAGCAAATAGGTATCTGTATATTGCCTATCGTAACTATCTTTATCTAATCCACCAAAGATTGCGACCATAAATATCCTAAATATGTGGTGACGCGATAGATGCGTCTGTATATCCTAAATATATGCACATGCCTGATTATAACATTTCGCCCATGACCAAATGTTGCCATTTCGCAACAGTTCATCAAATGTTGACGTAATACTAATGCAGTATCTACTAGAATTTTTTTATTGCTATTCAACAAAAAGGATATGACATATGATGCGTAGCAACAGACGGCGCAGACGCAACGGGCAAAATGGCGAAAATGGTGACGAAATCGAGATACCGAATGTACCCATGCAATGGCGACGCATGATTGGCTATTTGGGCAAGTATAAACGGCGTTTGGCGGTGGCAATCCTCGCTACATTGGGCAGTGCTGGGCTAAGTTTGGTATTCCCTGCGGTTATTCAACAGGTCGTGGATTCGGCACTCCAAGAGCGCAATTTCGACTTGCTCAATCAAGTAACCCTCTTTTTATTGGCGATATTCCTCTTGCGCTCGGTGACATCGTTCTTCGAGACATATAACCTCAATTATATCGGCGAGCGGATTATGGTGGATTTACGCACCCAATTGTATGCCCACCTCAACACCCTCTCACTCGGATTTTTTGTCGAACGGCGTGTGGGTGAATTGGTCTCACGGATGTCATCGGATGTGACCATGATGCGAACGGTGTTGACAGACAATATCAATGTGATTTTGCAACAAACGGCGATCATGGTCGGCTCGATTGTAGTGATGTTCATCATCAACACACGGCTCACTTTATTTATCATCGCCCTGATACCGATTTTGGTCGGATTAGGCTTTGTATTCGGATTTTATCTGCAACGCATCAGCACACGCATTCAAGATGAATTGGCGGGTTCAACGGTTGTGATGGAAGAATCGTTACAGAATATCCGCGAAGTAAAAAGTTTTGTGCGCGAAGAATACGAAATCAAACGCTACAACGATGCGATTAACCGCTCGTTCAAGGCGGCATTACAATTATTGCGCGTGAACTCGGTGTTCGGTCCGTTTGTCGGCTTTTTGGGATTCGGGAGTATCGCCCTGATTTTATGGTTTGGCGGGCAAGAAGTCATCGCAGAACGGCTCACGGGCGGGCAACTCATCAGCTTTTTATTTTATGGTGTATCGGTAGCGGGCAGTTTCGCCTCGTTGGTCGGGTTATATAGCAATTTCCAAAAGGCAATTGGCGCGACAAAGCGCGTATTCCAAATTTTAGATACACAACCCACGATACAAGATAAACCCGATGCCAAGACCATCAGCCATGTACGCGGTGAATTGACATTCAACAATGTCTATTTTAGCTATGATGAGCGCCAGCCCGTGCTGAAAAATATCAATCTGCAAATTAAAGAAGGTGAGATTTTGGCGTTGGTCGGCGCGAGTGGCGCGGGAAAATCCACCACATTCAACCTGATACCCCGTTTTTATGACCCCACATCGGGCGAAATTTTGCTGGATGGTATTGATCTGCGCGACATCACCCAAGCCAGCCTGCGCGAGCATATCGGCATCGTGCCACAAGAGACCTTGCTCTTTGGCGGGACGATCCGCGAAAATATCCGTTATGGCAAACTCGATGCCACCGAAGATGAGATCATCGCCGCGGCAAAAGCCGCCAACGCCCATCAATTCATCACCGAATTGCCCGATGGTTACGATACAATCGTCGGAGAGCGTGGCATCAAATTGAGCGGTGGTCAACGACAACGGGTGGCAATCGCCCGCGCCATCCTCAAAAATCCGCGCATTTTGCTGTTGGATGAAGCCACATCTAGCCTCGATAGCGAGAGTGAGCATCTCATCCAAGAGGCGCTATCGCGGTTGATGCAAAACCGCACCACGATCATCATCGCCCATCGCTTCAGCACGGTGCGCGGAGCAAATCGAATAGCGGTGTTGGATAAGGGCGAATTGGTCGAACTCGGCACACATGATGAACTCATCGCCAAGAATGGCATCTATACCAAATTATACGAGATGCAATTGCTGAATCCCGATACAGAAGTGGAGGCGCTGGTGTGAAGACGGTATTTGTCACAGGTGGGACAGGATTTTTAGGTGGCGTGTTGGTCAACACTCTATCAAAACAAGGGATAACGATTCGGGCATTGGTCAGAAATCGGCAGAAGGGCGAGAAAATCGCCCACTTAGCGGGTGTAGAACTGGTTCATGGCGATTTGACCACCGATACGGCATGGATGGATACCGCCCTACAAGGTGTGGATGTGGTATTCCATGTGGCGGCGGCATTGGGTGGCAATCTGGATGAACAACGCCCGATCAATGTGGATGCAACACGACAGTTAGCCCTCGCCAGCGTCAAAGCTGGCGTTGGGCGTTTTGTGCATGTTAGTTCTATCGCCATTTATGGCTATCCTTATACATCCATCATCACCGAAGATGCCCCTTATACCAAACCAATTCCCTATCATTATGCCGTCACTAAAAGTGAGGGTGAATTGGCACTGATAGATGTGGCAAAAACGCACGGTTTATCGTATACCATCATCCGTCCGGGCATGATTTATGGGGCGCATAGCCCCACATGGACGAAATTGGCTTTCAACATTGCCAAGCGCAAACCGACCATCTTCATCGGGGACGGCAGTGGCAAAAGCGCCCCGATTTATGTCGATGATGTCGTGGATTTATTGATAATCTGCGCCACACATCCCAATGCCGATGGACAAATTTTCAATGCCACACCCACCCCTGCCCCAACATGGCGCGAATTTTTGGGCGAATATTCGGCATTGGTCGGGCATCGGCGCTGGTTGGGCATCCCTGTGCCGATTGTATCAACCTTGCTCCGCGTCATCAGCCCATTCACCAAATTGGAGATGATAAAAGGGGGCATCGGATTTTTGAAATATATCACAGGCGACACGACTTATAGCAATCAAAAAGCGCGTGATTTGCTCGGATGGTCGCCCAAAGTACCATTACACGAGGGGATTCAAAAGTGCGTGCCTTATCTGAGAGAGAAAGGTTTGTTAAAATAGAGACCACGCAATCATTTACATCAGAAGATGAGGTACATCTTGAAACCATTAACCCGTCAAATTGCTTCGTTGGTGCATGAAGCGATTCAAAATGCCCAACAGACAGGCGAATTACCGCCTGTCGAAATTCCAGATATCGAAGTCAAACCCCCGCGTAAAGCCGAACAAGGTGATTATGGCGCATCAGTCGCATTAGCGATGGCAAAATCGGTCGGAAAACCACCCCTAGAGGTGGCGAATATCATCGCCAAACACATGAACAAACCCGATTTCATCAGCGCGATAGAAGTTGCGCCACCCGGATTTATCAATGTGCGCTTTAGTGAAGATTGGATACGCTCGTTAGTGACAATACTCATCACATCAGGCGAGACCTTTGGCAAGCTGGATATTGGCACAGGCAAACGCGCCCAAGTCGAATTTTTGAGCGCCAACCCCACCGGACCCATCACTATCGGACGCAGTCGTGGCGCGATTTTAGGCGATGCGATCGCCCGTGTCCTCGAAGAAACTGGTTATGATGTAGAACGCGAATATTATTTCAATAACGCAGGCGCACAAATGCGAAATTTGGGTGAAAGTTTGCGAATTCGCTATCTACAAGCACTCGGTCAACAGGTCGATATTCCCGATATAGAAAAATTTTATCAGGGTGAGTATCTGATAGATTATGCCAAAGAGCTGATCGCCGAAAAGGGTGATGCCCTCAAAGACGCCGATTGGCAACCCTTCAAAGAATATGCCGAAAAACGCATGTTTGAGTGGATCAAAGAGACATGCCAACGCATTGGTATTCACCATGATGTGTTTTTCAATGAAAACACCTTGTATGACACAGGCGCTGTTTGGAAAGTCCTCGAAAAATTGCAGGAACGCGGATATATTTACGCCGCCGTCACCCGCGAGGGCGAGACAGATGCAGAAATCATCGCCAAAAGTGCCGACCTCAAACCCGCACAATGGTTCAGAAGCACACAATTCGGCGATGATGAAGACCGCGTGCTGGTCAAGAGCAATGGCGAGCCGACCTATACCCTGCCCGACATCGCTTATCATGTCAATAAAATTGAACGTGGCTTTGATCTATTGGTGAATATCTTAGGCGCAGACCACTTCACACAAGCGCAAGTGGTGCGGATGGGTGTACAGGCGCTCGGCTATGATCCTAAACCGATTCGTGTGGTACATGTGCAAATGGTCAGCGTGGTGCGTGATGGTAAACCATTCAAAGGCAGTACACGACGGGGCATTTTCGACACATTGGATGAGCTGATAGACCTCACCAGCGCCGATGCGATTCGGTACTTCTTACTCCACCGTAGTCCCGATTCGCACTTGAAATTCGATATTAATGTGGCGGTCTCGCAGAGCAATGACAATCCCGTATATTACATCCAATATGCCCATGTGCGTTGTTCGGGCATTTTGCGCGAGGCAGGGGCGCGGGGTGTGACCATAGATGGCGCAGATTTATCGTTGCTCGGCACAGACGAATTGAATTTCTTGCGGAAATGCTTAGAATTTCTTGATGTGATGCAAACCGCTAGCGAAAATTTAACACCGCATACCATCGCATTTTACGCGCTCGAATTGGCAAATGCCTTCCATCCGATGTATGACCGTGTGCGGGCATTCGCCGATGGCATAGACCCCAATTTGCAAAAAGCCCGATTAGCATTTTATACCGCGACAAAAGCCATGTTCAAGCGAGTGTTAACCGTCCTGGGCATGACCACACCTGAACGCATGTAGAACACAACCCAACGCGATTTCGTATATCAAATATCACGGCGGATATACACGATGACAAGTGCATATCCGCCAGAGATGAGAATTGAGAAATCTCGCAAAAACCAATGAGTAGACATTAACCAAATTTTGCACTAAACTGAAAATGTTGGTTCAAAAAAATTTGAAAGGTGACTTGAATGGCGCAACAATATGGTTTTGAATTGATCAGAGAGACCGAAATTCCCGAAATTAATAGCAAGGCAAAAGTTTTCCGTCATATCAAAACAGGGGCAGAAGTCGTCTCGCTCGAAAATGATGATGAAAATAAATGTTTTGGCATCACCTTCGTCACTCCCCCACCCGATGATACAGGTCTGCCTCATATATTGGAACATTCGGTATTGTGTGGGTCGCGCAAATATCCCAGCAAGGACCCATTCTTTGAATTGGTCAAAGGTTCACTCGCCACATTCATCAATGCCATGACCTTCGCCGACAAGACGGTGTATCCAGTCGCCAGCCAAAACACCAAAGACTTTTATAATCTGGTGGATGTGTATCTGGATGCGGTTTTTCATCCCAACATCACCCCCGATACGCTCAAACAAGAAGGTTGGCATTATGATATGGAATCGCCCGATGGCGAAATGGTATATAAAGGTGTGGTGTTTAATGAGATGAAAGGCTTTTATTCATCACCCGACCAAGTGTTATATCTCGAAACAGGCACGAGTCTGTTCCCAGATAACTTGTATGGCGCAAATTCGGGTGGCAACCCACAAGCCATACCCAATTTGACCTATGAACAATTCAAAGCATTTCACGAGACCTATTATCATCCATCGAATGCGCGGATCTTCTTTTATGGTGATGATAACCCCGAAGAGCGCTTAAAATTGCTGGATAGCTACCTGAGCGAATTTGAGCGCAAAGACATCCCCAATCCCTTCGCACCACATCCTGAATTCAGCGAGCCACGCCGTGTGACCATCCCGTTTGATGCGGGTGAAGATGCCGATAACAAAGCGCTGGTCACTGTGAATTGGGCATTACCAGACCCACTGAATGTCGAACGTACACTATCGTTACAAGTGTTGTATCAGATTTTGCTCGGCACGCCCGCTTCGCCATTATATAAGGCATTGCTCGATTCGGGCTTGGGCGAAGACATCGCTGGCTTAGGCTTAGATACCGATGCCTATCAGATGATTTTCTCGACTGGGATGCGCGGTGTGGCATTAGAAGATGCGAGCAAAGTCGAAGCGACAATCCTCGAAACATTAGATAAATTGGTCAAAGATGGCATAGACCCGCTCGAAATCGAAGCCGCCATGAATACCTACGAATTTTCGTTGCGCGAATATAACACGGGTGGCTTCCCGCGTGGCTTGGCGATGATGTTCACCAGTTTATCATCATGGTTATATGGTGGCGATCCGCTCGCACCATTGGCTTATGAAGCGACATTGGCGAGCATCAAAGAAAAATTGGCGAGTGATAAGCATTATTTCGAGAAGTTGATCGACCAATATCTGCTCAAAAATACACATCGCTCGACCATTTTGCTCGAACCCGATTCGAGCTATCGCCAACGGTTAGAAGCACAAGAACGCGCCCGTCTGGATGCGTATCGTGCCACCCTGAGCGATACAGAAATTGAAGCGATTGTCGCCGAGACACATCGCTTACGCCAAAATCAAGAAGCACCCGATGACCCCGAAGCCATCGCCAAATTGCCCTTCCTCAAACTATCCGATTTAGACCGTCAAAGTCGCAACTTCCCCATCGAAGTCAGTCAACATGACGGCGCGACCATTGTGTACCACGATATTTTTAGCAACGGCATCACCTATTTTGATTTGGGCTTCGACCTACAAACCATCCCGCAAAACCTCATCCCCTATCTGGGATTATTCGGGACGGTGTTACTGGAGATGGGGACAGAAAAAGAAGACTTCGTACGCCTAACACAACGTATTGGCAGTAAGACGGGGGGCATCAGCACCAGCACTATCACCACCGAAAAATACGATCGTTCTGGTAGCGCCTTGTGGATGTTCCTCCGCGCCAAAGGCACACAAGCGCAAAACGATGATCTGTTGGGGATATTGAGCGATATTTTGCTCACACTCAAATTGAATGATAAAGAACGCTTTAAGCAAATCGTCCTCACCGAAAAAGCCAGCACCGAAGCGCGTCTTGTGCCTGCGGGGCATATGATGGTCGCCTCGCGCTTGGGATCACATCTCACCCTATCGGGATGGGTGCGGGAGCAGATGGGCGGTATTCATTACCTGTTCTTCCTGCGTGAATTGGCAAATCGTGTCGATAACGATTGGGATGGTGTATTAGCCGACCTCGACTCGCTCCGCAAACACCTCATCAACCGCGATACGATGATTTGTAATATCACCCTCGATGCCCCGAATTGGGATAAAT
>PGTJ01000638.1 GCA_002794515.1 Phototrophicales bacterium | reverse complement strand
TTGCTTGGCTACAAGCTCGCAAGGTGAATCGGCGTTTGGATGCAGAGGAAAAACGCCTCAGCCAACCCATAACCATCATCTTGAGAAGTGGTAATAAACAACAAGAATTACCTGTCCCCATCCAACGTCGTTTTCTAACCCGCGCCGAACTACTTGGGCGTTTGGGGATGATACGCCCCGACAAACGCATGACGTTTTCGCTCAACAAAAAAGAGTTTTTTGAAGATTTAGATGCTGTGATCAATGGCAAAGAAGCAACGACCCTCATCATCGACATCTCAGAATCGGAATATGAACAACTGTATAGTAAAAACAGTTAAATCATGATAATACCCCACCGACCCCATCGTGTGGGGATTGATCTATCGCCGCTCGCTCGATGCAGATACACAATCACATAGGGTGGGCGGTGCAACCCTCATATCATATACGGCAAGTCAATCGGGGATTGGCGTAATCACCCCATGATGATGCCCCAATTGCTCAGGGCAAACGACAGGGGTAAGCGCAAGTGATGGCGATGGCACTGGCACATCTTGATATTTTCTTGATACATATCACCCCCTTTTTTATCCCTTCTTGAGGCGATTTTTTTCATAATAGAGACAGTATCTAATCATATTATCTATGGAGGTCGATATGCGCCTAGACATGCTGGTCGCGGGCATGGTGGCATTGTTTCTGTTGTGCTACCTGCCTACTCGCTGATTTATCCAGAAAGGT
>PGTJ01000833.1 GCA_002794515.1 Phototrophicales bacterium | reverse complement strand
GCAAAGAGGGCAAGCAATTCATCAGCCAAGAGAATATCGTGGCGCAGGTTAAAGATTTGCTCGATTCCATTCACCATAACATGCTGGCACAAGCCACCGCTTTCCGCGAAGCGAATACACACGACATTTCGAGTTATGCCGATATGAAAAATTTGGCAGAAACTGGCGGATGGGCGCGTGTGTGGTGGGCTGGTAGCAATGATGATGAACGGAAAATCAAAGAAGAAACGGGCATGACCTTGCGGTGCTTCCCACTCGACCAACCGGGTGGCTCTGGGACGTGTGTTTATACGGGCAATAGTGCCAATCG
>PGTJ01000654.1 GCA_002794515.1 Phototrophicales bacterium | reverse complement strand
AGATGGTTGGCGGTGTGTGGGATGAATATCTGCAAGGACGTGGTTACGAAGCCATTGGCTTCGATTTATCACTCTCAGATAACCAGACCTCGATTCTTTCACCCGCTTTCGATTTGCCCGATGATATTGCACCTGCTCTCGAAAGCCGAGAAGTTCATGTGGAGCTAAGCGCAGAAGCCAATCGGGTGTATGTGCCAATCATCCTACGTGGTGAAGTGTTAGGGGTGTTGCGTTTTATTTTGCCCCCAGACCAACCCCCATCTGAGCGCAAACTCGACTTAATTCAAAGTGTGGTCGATCGTTTGGCATTGGCACTCGAAAATAAGCGCCTGTTTGAACAAAGTCGCTCTCAGGCTATCCGCGAGCGCAAAGCCAATGAAGTCGCCAGAGAACTGATTGGGGCGACCGAAGTGCGCGATGTACTCAATTTGGCGGCGCGGATGTTTACGGATGTGCTAGGTGCGATTCATACACACATCCAACTCCAACCCGATGTGATGAAATCGGCAACTATGACCCACGAAGTCCCATCCATTTCTGCAGATAGTTCTGTAGGAGGCGAGTCGAATGCTTAGATCTATTCAACGCTTATTATTACAAATACCCTTGTGGGGCAGGTTGTCTGTCACCCTTTTTGTCGCCATTGCTATCCCCACGATTGTTGCTT
>PGTJ01000799.1 GCA_002794515.1 Phototrophicales bacterium | reverse complement strand
GTGATAGCATTTTCAGCTCACATCTCATAACTAGGACAATTGTTTGTAGTATAGCATAACTTCGACATAAACCAACATTTCGCTCTGCACAAAATCATCCTATAATGAGGGAAATATCGGTTATATGAGGGCTATGTGGATGAAAAAACAAATCATGGTAATCGGCATCATCGTCATGCTTATTTTAACAGCGTGCGCCGAGACGGTGGATAATCAGGGATTGCCCACACGGGTTGAATTGCCTACGGATGATATGGTACTGGTGAATCCGCCGATAGATTTGGCGCAAATTACACCAACCCAAGCGGTCAGCAGTGTGTCGGATTTGCCCGCGTCATGGACCCCCACCGAAACCC
>PGTJ01000394.1 GCA_002794515.1 Phototrophicales bacterium | reverse complement strand
TGGTTTCTAAGCCAGCTTCATACGTTGGGACATATTCGACAATGTAATTGACCTCTGTGCGCGAGAGCATATGCGTGATGAGGATTTGATAACTGCGGTCATCGTCAACGACTAAAACTTTAATATCTGTCATGGGGTACCCCGCCTATATAAACTTAATTGGCTTGATTTTATAAATAACCCGTTGTTCTTTGCCCCGTCTATCGGGCATGGACGCATAATAATCGGGTTGTCCACGATAACGTTGGCTAAGAAAATTGATGTGGTCTATTGCGCCTTCTTCGGTAATCTCGACCACTTCGCCCCGCACCTCTAAATAGCGATACGGGTTATTGGGATCTACAGATAAAATGGTCACTTTGGATTGTCGGCGCATATTTTTATCTTTTTGTCGTCCTTTGGCGCTATTCACCCAAATATAATCACCATCCCAACTAAACCAAACGGGATTGGCTTGGGGGTGCATATCGGGCATCAGCGTGACCAATGTGACCACAATGGGACGTTGTAATAGGTCTTGTTTATCTTCTGGCAAAATAGCACTTCCCATTAAGAAATTACCCTTTCAATATACAATATGTTCAATTTATACGTCAATGCCTGCGGCGCGGGCGCGGGCTAAAATGGCTTCGGCAGATTTGACCATCGGCATATCTACCATGCGCCCTTCATAGGCAAACACACCTTCACCATGCGCTTGATGGTCGTTATAGGCGGCAATGAGGGCTTTGGCACGGGCAATCTGATCGGATGTGGGGGTGAACACGCTTTGGATGACGGGGACTTGCTTGGGATGAATGGCTAATTTGCCCGTGAAACCCATATATAAGGCTTGCTCGGTCTCGGCACGTAACATGCTATCATCTGTGCCTAAATCAATGAACGGGGTATCGATGGCTTGTAAACCTTTGGCTTTGGCAAAGATGACCAGTTTGCTACGAGCATAGAAGACTTCCCACCCATCGGGTGTGCGGATTGCGCCAATATCACCCGCTAAATCTTCTGCGCCAAAGATGAGCGCCGAGAGGCGCGGGTCGGCATCGGCAATATCTTTCATATTGACGATGCCCAGCGCTGTTTCGAGGATAGCCAACAGGCGAATGCTCCCCTCCATCCAGCCATATTGCCGTTCGGCACGGGTGAGATGAACAGCCACCCGTTGGATTTGTTCGGCATGATCAACTTTGGGCAACACATAACCATCGGGATGACTTTCGATGGTCTCTTGAATATCATGAAACCACACTGCGGGGTCATCCATGACGGGGTTAATCCGCACGAGGCGCTCGGTAGCGCCGAAATTAATCTCGCGCAGAGCCGCCGCCGTCACCGCACGCGCCTCTGCTTTGCGATTCAATGCCACCCCGTCTTCTAAATCCATGATGACCGAATCAACACCCAATGTCGCCCCTTTTTCGATCTTTTTACGGTCATCACCGGGCATAAATAATAATGCGCGTCGTGTTCTGATTGCCATGCGGTTTTATCCTTCAATATCACGCAAACTCAATAATGACACCCTCATACGCGCCAAGCGTCATGCGGTCTAAATCCACGATTTCGCCTTCGCGGTGTGGATGTGTAGCAAGGACGATTGTGCCTTTATTATAATCGGCAAAATGCAATTCGCGCTCACCTCCCGCAAAGTTTAACACAATTAATCGTTTTTGCCCTTCATATTCGCGCAAAAAACCATAACAATCTTCGGGCAATCCATCAAGTGAGTTATATGTCCCCCAATTGAGGGCGGTGGTGTTTCGGCGATAATGCAACAGACGATGATAGAGCATCAATAGCGATCTTGCATCTGCTTGTTGTTTGGCGACATTATTTTGGGCATAATCGCTAGCGAGGGGCAACCACGTCTTGATGCCTTCAGCAGTGAAGCCCGCATTGGGCGTATCATCCCATTGCATGGGTGTGCGACATTCATCACGATTAAACCCGACCTTATTCCGACCTTGTGGATCTAAAATTTGGTCATCGGGGATGGTGGTGTTGTGCATGGCAATTTCATCACCATAATACAATGTCGGTGTGCCACGCAAGGTGAGCAAGAGCATCGCCGCCAAACGCGCCCCTTCTGTGCCTAAACGGCTGATCAGGCGCGGGGTATCATGATTACCCAAGACATAATTGGGTTGACCGTAATCGGGGAGCGCCCGCTCGTAAGAATCGACATGTTTACGGATGGATTGTGCATCCCATGCGGTGAGGATCATGCCGAAATTGAACGGCAGATGAATTTCATCGCCTTCGCCAAAATCGTTGCGTTTGCCATAATACGAGGCTAATTTTTCGGGCGATAAGCCATAATCGACCTCACCAACCATCACCCGATTGGGAT
>PGTJ01000636.1 GCA_002794515.1 Phototrophicales bacterium | reverse complement strand
TGGTTTCTAAGCCAGCTTCATACGTTGGGACATATTCGACAATGTAATTGACCTCTGTGCGCGAGAGCATATGCGTGATGAGGTCAATTACATTGTCGAATATGTCCCAACGTATGAAGCTGGCTTAGAAACCATCAACCGTGCCGAACATGATGTATATCTGATTGATTATGATTTGGGTCAGCGCAGTGGCATCCAACTCATGACCGAAGCGCTCAAAAAAGGCTTAAAAGCCCCGGTCATCATGATGACCGGGCAGGTGCGCGAGGGTGTCGATATGGAAGCTATCAAAGCTGGCGCAACCGATTATATCGATAAAGCCGACCTCAAGCCATCTACCTTACAACGTGCTATTCATTATGCCCTCGAGCGTGACCGCGTGGCACGAGAACGCGAACGTCATGCGGAACAATTCAAGATATTGCATCAGGTCGATGATGAACTCTCGCAAGTATTGAGCATGAATTATGTGCAAACCATGGCGCTCGATTTGGCGGTGCGCCTCAGCGATGCCGATACCGGTTATATCGGCTTGTTTGAAGAAGATAAAATCCGCATTGCTAAAGCTATCGGTGGTTATAGCGACCTTAAAGAGGGCAGTTTATATCCGATTACACCGCTCATCAAAGAAATTCAAGATGATTTGCAACCGCGCCTAATTCGAGATGTCAATTCCGAAAAAGGGGATATGGTCGTTCATCCCAAGACGGTGGCACAGATGTTATTCCCCCTCGTATCATC
>PGTJ01000048.1 GCA_002794515.1 Phototrophicales bacterium | reverse complement strand
GCAAAGCCCCCCACGAAGGGATGCCCGCGAAGCGGGCCCGCAAAAATTTTAATCACCACCATGGAGACCGTTTTTTGCGTTTGGGTCGCCAAAGGCGCACACCCTTGCGTTTGGGGGCTTGGTGGGGTATTTCATGAGGCAACATGGGACGGATACGAATCGGATGATGGTTGAAAATATGGGCGCGTAACCCCCATGTATCAGCATAGCGCACAAAGTTAATCCAGCCTTTTACGCTGGCATCGAGTTCGGCGAAGGAAATTTTACCCGCCTCGTAAAGGGTGATATTATGCCGAAAACGACGGGTGAAATTGACGGCATTACGCCGTTTGAGCAAGCGGTGGTCGGGGTAAATGACGAACCCCAACCACGGCACGCCATCTCTACAGGTGGTCACTTGTGCCTCATTCTCGTGGCAGACTAAGCGCATCCGTGCTAAACGCTGGATAATGGCATCGCGCCAAGCGTGTAATTGGGCTTTATCATTGCTGAATAGGGCAAAATCATCGACATAACGGAGGTAAGCGTCACAACGTAGTTCGCGTTTACGGAAAATGTTTGACCTTGATTGCTAGTTGTGCTATTTCGCTCGCCATCGGCTCAAATCCGATGACTGTTTTTATTCTAAAAGCCCACTGAAGGGGCTAATCTTGCCTGATTTTGTGGTGTGAGCGCACCACCTATAGCACCTTTAGTGTGCTTTATGGCGATTGCAAGATGCTTTGAGCATCTTGTTATAATTAGCTGAAATTGATCGATAGCGCGATGTGTGCCTCTGCCAATTCGGTTAGCGTAACTATGAGGAATAAAACGGGCATCGAAAATGGGTTCAATGATGTTAGATGGTAGAAGAAATTGGTCGGCTTCTGGGTGGCTGGATGAAGCAAACTGGTTTATGTTTATGATAGAGAAGCGATGATGAATCGTCAGGCTATCGGGATAAGTGACCATAGGCATATATCAAACCAAAGGCACAATCTGGATGAAAAATCCCGTTGTGTTTGTTTGGTAAATTACTCTCTGATAAGAACCATTATCACGAGTAATAATCGCTTGCTAAAACCCCACATCCCCAAACAAACCATACTTTATTTACCACCGTGCATCGGGGAATGTATTCACCCCTGCATGAATACCCACCCGTTTATACATCTGCAAACCACTGAATGGATAACCCAGAATGCCATCGTGAATTGCCCATGCCCGCCCACGCACGGTTTGCCATGCGTCTGGATGACGAAAAGGATTTTCGCCCGTGAGTCGTTCATGCAATTCCCCACCCGGTTGAAATTCTTGATGAATGCGATTCATCTCGTGCAACCCTTTGACGTAACTAAAGCCGTATCGCTCAAAGGTGATAGCATTGGTATATGCCAATGGCTCGATAAAGAACATGTCGTGTCCCATTTGCTTCACAAAGCCCTCAAAATAGGGCAACGAGTCTTTGAACACGCGCAAACCACGCCGAATTTGTCCTGGGGCTAATCCTGCTTTCATCGCTTCTATCTCTGCGGGGATGTTGCGGGTGATTGTGCCGAATTGCGTTGGGTTGCCATATTTATCGAAATCGGTATTATAGCGAGGCGAATCGGGGTCGTTGACGATGATTAACAACACAATGAGTTGATGATTGAGCGTATCGGCGATATTGATATAAAACAGTGGGTCTAAATCGGTGGCGCGTTGTTTGACGATGACCTCTACAGCACGACTCCCCTTTGGGCATCGGAAATAGATGATGGGCGGGTTGCGCCGTTCTTCTGGATTATCGGCATTAATGCCATATTTCTCATAGACCCATTGTGGCAACAAGCGCTTATAAATTTCGTGTTTATCCACTTCTGCCAAATCGTTAATTTCTCTGATGGTGTGTGGTAATTCAGACATCATCAATACCTATCCTTCAATGCCCGTTGAATTTCGCGTTCTGCATCTTTTTTGGCGATAGTATCTCGCTTGTCGTATAGCTTTTTGCCTTTTGCTAATGCAATTTCGACTTTTGCCAAACCATCGACCAAATAAACTTGTGTCGGCACGACAGTATAACCTTTTTCGCGGAGTTTGGTGATGATTTTGGCAATTTCTTTTTTACGCAGTAACAGTTTTCGCGGGCGCATGGGGTCGACATGCCCGAAAAAGCTGGCTTGCTCATAAGGTGAGATATTCACCTGCATCAACCATAGTTCGCCACCCATTTCTTGGACGAATCCTTCTTGTAGGCTAATTCGATTTCTGCGGATAGATTTTATCTCAGACCCCATGAGGACAATGCCCGCCTGATACGTTTCTTCGATAAAATAATCATGAAAAGCGCGCTTGTTGCGTGCAATGATTTTACGACCACCTTCTGCCATGAGATTTTGACCTTGTATTATTCACTAGATAATATGTTGTTTTGCAAGTAGCGGATGGCTTCGCCCAATTCGACATCTCGACCATTTTCATCGGGAATCATTTCGATATTTGGTGTAAGCCCCACGCCTTCAATCACATTTCGATTTGGTGTAAGCCATTCAGATGCGGTGATGTGTACCGATGAACTATCCGATAACCGAAAAATTTGTTGTATAGTGCCTTTGCCAAATGTCTTCTGACCGACTAAAATGCCCCGTGAAGCATCTTGAATTGCGCCAGCAACCAATTCGGCGGCGCTGGCGGTGCGTCCGTTGACCAAGACGACTAATGGTAAATCGGTCTGTGTGGGTATCGAATTTGGACGAAATTCGCGTTCCTCAACTTTATTCACTTCGATTAGGATGACGGCATCTCCCAAAAATACGCCAGCAACATCAATTGCCTCTTGTAACAATCCGCCACCATTACCCCGTATATCTAAAATCAGCGCATCGACATCGGCTAATTCGGTCAGCGCCTGTTCAATTTCGCTCGGTGTTCTGGATGTGAAGCGGATGATGAAGATATAACCAATGCGGGTATCTTCATCCAAAACACGCCATTGCACAGAAGGCACATTCACCACCGCGAAAGGCACAAAAAATGTTAATTCTTCTTGTCCACGCCGAATAACCAAATCGACCCCATTATTATCTTTGACCTCGCCACGTAATAATTGGTCAACAGCATCTGGATGGTCTGAAAGCATGATTGCGCGTCCATTGACCGATACCAACACATCACCATCGATGATGCCTGCTGATAATGCCGAACTATCGACAAACGGATACATGACAAAATCACCCGCTTCGTTACGCCGAAGCAGAACACCAATCCCGCCATACGTTCCAGCCAATACTTGCGATTCGCTCTGGGCAACAGGTGGATCGATGAAGAACGTGTTTCTATCACCCAAAGACCCAAGCATACCGCGTATGGCGGCATATTGTCGTGTTTGATAATCGGGTTGCTCCCGGAGATAGTGCTGGTCGATGAGCGCTTGTACTTCGTCTAATAATGGATATCCATCGGTTGTTTGGGCGCGTGTCACCGAAAGGATAGATGGCTTGTTGATTAAATCACGGGCGATAAAACCAGCAACAAATATAAGCGCAAGCCCAAAGCCTAATAAGCCACCTGTTATTAGCGATTGTAAATAATTCTTTGTGAGAGATTGTTTTGTCATATACACTTTCACATTATAATAGATACAAGTCACAATGTTTTTATTTTACCATCATCTCATCTAAGCCCCATAGTCAGAAAGCGATTATTGGAATATGTTGAAACAAGTGAATACATCCTACACTCCCCTGATATTGGTTGCAGATGATCAATTATCAACGGCTATTATGCTGGAGCGCGTATTTTTATATGAGGGGTATCGTGTTCATAAAACCGCCGATGGGTTATCTACATTAGAGGCTATCAAAACATTGTTACCCGATTTGGTATTGTTGGATATTAATATGCCTGGCATGAGTGGTTTTGATGTCCTCAAACAGATGCGTGACGATCCAAAGACAGCTCGCATTCCAACAATTATCGTCACTGCTATGGGCGACCTGAGTAATGTGATACAAGGGTTAAATCTGGGCGCAGATGATTATCTCAAAAAGCCATTTCATACATCCGAACTCATGGCGCGTGCCAAAGCTAAAATTCGCGCATATCAATTAGAAAGCCAACTGTATCAAAAAACACAGGAATTAGAATCGTTATTGCGTTTGGGCGAAGAACTCAGTTTGTATCCAGAAAGTGCCGATTTGCTCGAATTTGTCGTCTATTTAATCGCCGATTTAGTGCCAAAACGGGCAATTCAAATCTTTCAGTTTGATAGAGATAGAAACATTGCCTGCACACGCACCCAAGCCAACTTTGATGTCAAAACGATTTTCCCATTTGCTGAATATCTTCAAAAACATATTGAACAAAACAAAGATGTCATTCAGTGGGATAACATGAACGATTATATGGGGCATGATTACGCCACAACTGGTCTTTTAAGAAGTGGTCATGATATTTTAGGGATGCTGGTGTTAGGCGCTGATGCGCCATATACCGATAGCCAAATGCGCTTATTTAATGGTTTGTGTCGCCAAATCGCGTTGACATTTCGCAAAAATGAACTTTATCATATTCAACAACGATATGCTAATCATCTCGAAGAGATTGTCGCACAACGCACAGCCGAACTCGAAGCGGCGCAGAAATTGCTCATTCGCTCAGAAAAATTAGCATCTATCGGGCGGATTGCGGGCGAAATTGCCCATGAAATCAAAAATCCGCTCATGCCTATCCGTATCTGCCTCGACAATACCAAAGAAGATATTGAAGATGGTGTGTATCATGGCGATATCGGCATGGTGAATATGGCATTTGAAAGTATTGAGCGGATTAATTATATTGTCGATAGCCTACGTGCTTTTATGAGCAATAAACAAGCAGAAAATATTCAATTTGCCCCACTGGACATAAACCAACTCATTGAACACATCACAGAATTTAATCGGCGTATTTTAGATGATATACACATCGAAATTCGCCTTGCTCGCATTCCAGCTATATCGGGTAATCGTTTTCAATTGGAACAGGTGCTACAAAACCTCATCATCAATGCCAGAGATGCTATGCCCAATGGGGGTAAATTAATCATTCAGACTGAGCAAGTCGGCAAATTGATTCACATTTCTATCAGTGATACAGGGGTTGGTATTCCACAAGATATTATTGACAATATTTTTGAACCATTTGTCTCTACTAAAGAAGAAGGCAATGGTCTGGGATTGTTCATCAGTTATGGCATTATCAAAAAACATAATGGAGAAATTCGTGTCGAAAGCGAAATCGGCAAAGGGACGACATTTCATATCCATCTGCCGATTTCACAATGAATTCAAGCATCGACAACACGCCAAGAGCGTCTAAAGTCTTGTTCACTTAAATCAGCATTATGATATTCTAGCGCAGACAGACTTGGCATAATCATCACATTGATTGTCTCATTATTCGCACAATCTAAAAATCGGACACCTATCCCCATATAATCGGGTGGAAGCAGAGTGATATGATTACTCAGACCCGTCATGGCATGTGGGATGAGTTGATTATGCTCTGTACCCCGTTGTGTACACATCGGCACAAGTAATGTTGTGCCTAAAGTTGTATCGACTGTTTGTGTTGTGCCATTGGTCGGATATTCACGACTTAATGCTTGCAAAAATGCGTCTACAGATACATTTGGTGTGGCTGTCGCAAGAATTTGTTCAGTGATAGGTGTTTCAGATGGCATTATGATGACATCGGTATTAGACGCGGTTGGTATGCCGATATTGGCTTGTGTAGTTGCTGTTAAGATGATGCCCGATTGTGTAGGGGTATCGGTTGATGTAGAGTTTGGTATAACGGAGATGCTCATCGCTGTGGCTGTTTGTGCATCTGATTGGTCGACCGATTGCGATATAAATGTGCCTGTAGCTGTTGTTGCTGATTGGTCTGTTCCACCTCTGGGTGAAGCAATGAGAATAATGAGTCCCAATGCCACCAATCCAATAATCGCGCCAAAAATCACGAAAGAACGCCAACGTGTGTCATCTGGCTCTTCTGATGTTGCTGGTGCGAGCGTTTCATCGTCAAAATCAAGATCAAAATCATCATCTGATGATGGACTTGCCACACCTGCTTGTTGCCGAGCCGTTTGAAGTAATGCTTTGGCTTGTGTATTGTCGGGATCTAAACGGACGACATTCTCTAATGCGGTGACGGCTTGAGAAGAGTCTTCTATAGCATGGGCATATAACCACCACGCATCGGCGGAATTTTGATTTTGGGTTAAAATGCCTTCTAATATGCCTCGCGCTTTGCCTAGTTGTCCTGCTTCTATGAGCTGATAGGCTTGTTCTAACGCTTGTTGATTTTCGCTCATATCGTTTAACCAATCCTAAGTGTTGGATAGAATGACATGCTAGGAGTTTACTCTTTTTCATGCCGTATGGCAACCGATTTTATCGAAATCAAAAACGACCTAACATATTGATGTCGGTCGTTTGATTAATGCCTTGGAGAGGATTTGAACCTCCACCCCTTGCGAGACACAGCCCTCAACCGTGCGCGTCTGCCTATTCCGCCACCAAGGCATAATGAATATTTGTTGATTATTATATGCCAAACTTCATCGCTGTCAATCCTTTTGCACCACACAAATTTTTTATACAATAACATCAAATAACCAAACCAAAGGAATGAAACTCTCATGCGTATTGTGGTAGATGCCGTTGGTACAGATAACCGCCCGATTCCCGATATTGAAGGGGCAATCCTCGCCGCTCAAGAATGGAAAAATACGATTATCCTTGTAGGACCAGAAGCCCTCATCAAACAACAATTAAGCAAACATCATATCAAAAATCTTCCAATTGAAATTGTCAATGCCGATGACATCATCGAGATGGATGACAAGCCTGCCGATGTTGTGCGTGATAAACAAAATTCATCGATGCACGTTGGCTTAAATTTGGTGAAAAATGGCGATGCTGATGCTTTCGTCTCGATGGGTAATACAGGTGCTTTACATGCTATCGCCATGTTGGCTACGCTCAAACGTATTCCGGGCGTTAAACGCCCTGCGATTAGCATTATTTATCCCATTTATGGCAAGCCTGTTATCGTCTTGGATATTGGCGCAAATACCGATTCAAAACCCGATTGGCTTGTGCAATTTGGCATCATGGGCAGTGCCTATGCACAACAAGCACTTGGGGTTAATAATCCTAAAATTGCATTGATGTCGAATGGTGAAGAAGATGTCAAAGGTACACCACTGTTGCAAGAGGCGAATGCCATATTCCGCACATTGCCCCTCAATTATATTGGTTATATAGAACCTGCTGATATGCACCATAATGTCGCCGATGTGGTCGTTGTAGATGGTTTTATTGGCAATATCATGCTCAAAACATTCGAGGCGACAACCCGTTATGTTGTCAATATCATCCGCGATCAACTCAAATCGACATGGCGATCAAAAATCGGTGCATTGTTGGCGCGTCCAGCATTTGGACGGGTACGTAAACTTATCGACCCTGCCGAAATCGGCGGAGCGCCACTATTGGGTGTGAATGGTGTTGTTATAGTAGGACATGGCAACTCAGATGCAAAAGCTGTTAAGAATGCCATCTACCAAGCACAACAAGCCGTTTTGGGCAATGTCATCGAGACGATTAAAGCGGATATTGCCCGAATGCCAATAGGGACGAACATCAATGGAATATCAGAGAAATAATTTTCCCCGACCTGTCATCACAGGATTGGGTGGCATCACACCATTAGGCGATGTGAATGCTTTATGGGATGGTCTGAAAAACGGAAAATCGGGCATCCGCAAAATTGAAACAATCGAAACCGCACATGTGCCTGTCAAAATTGCTGGCGAAGTGCGCGATTTCGACTCATCTGCGTATATAGACCGAAAAGATGCCCGCCGTATGGGGCGTGCATCACAATTTGCCGTGGTAGCCGCCATTCATGCCGTGAATGATTCGGGCTTAGATATCGATTATATCCGCGAACATGGTGAACGTGTGGGGGTTGTCATCGGCACATCACTCGGTAGTCATGAGATGTCGGAACAAGCCACCACCAAGTACAAAACCTCTGGTTATCGTAAGCCCAATCCGTTATCACTCATCAATTCACTTCCCAATATGCCCTCACATTATGTTAGCCATTATTTTGGTACATTAGGTGCGCTCAAGACACCATCAACCGCCTGTGCATCGGGGACACAATCGATTGGCGAAGGTGCAGAACTCATCCGTTATGGCAAAGCAGATATTGTGATCTGTGGTGGTGTCGAGGCTATTCTACAAGATTACACCATCGCAGGTTTCGAGGCGATGAATGCCCTTGCTACTGGATATGAAGATCATCCAGAACTAGCTAGTCGTCCATTCGATGCTTTACGGAGCGGATTCGTATTTAGTGAAGGCTGTGGGATTGTTGTATTAGAGAGCGCCGAACATGCTATGAAACGCGGAGCGCGGATTTATGGTGAAGTGTTAGGTCATGCCTCATCATCCGATGCCTATCATGTCGCCGCGCTCGACCCCGAAGGCTGGGGGGCATATCGCTCGATGAAATGGGCATTAGAAGATGCACATATCAACACCGATGAAATCGATTATATCAACGCACATGGCACATCGACACCTGCCAATGATGCCATGGAGACCCTCGCTATTAAGCGCCTGATGGGCGAAGATGCGTATCATACACCCATCAGTTCATCAAAAAGTATGCTCGGACATGCCCTCGCCGCCTCTGGTGCAATCGAAGTACTTGCTTGTGCCAAGATGCTTGAAGAGCAAGTACTTCATCCAACCATTAACCTTCATAATCCCGACCCAGATTGCGACCTCGATTATGTGCCTCATGTTGCTCGTGAGGTCAAAAATATGCGGGTGATTTTATCGAATAGCTTCGGATTAGGTGGGCAGAACGCAACCATCATCTTAGGTAAAATTTAGTTTTGATAGAAAGCAAAATCATGACAACAGAACGCATTACCGTCATTGGAGGCGGATTGGCTGGTACAGAAGCGGCATGGCAATTGGCTGAACGCGGTTTTGATGTAGATTTATATGAGATGCGCCCACATAAAACCACAGGCGCTCATGTCACCGATCGTTTAGCAGAATTGGTGTGTAGCAATTCGCTTGGGTCGAAACTCAAAGATCGGGCAACTGGTTTATTGCAACATGAACTCAAACTACTGAATTCGTTGCTCATTCGTTGTGCAGAAGAATCATCTGTACCTGCAGGTGGTGCTTTAGCAGTCGATCGAGAATTATTTGCCCAATTGGTGAGTAATCATATCCACAATCATCCGCGTATTCGCGTCATTCGCCAAGAAATGCCCACAATCCCCAAAACACCAACGATTATTGCATCGGGACCACTCACATCACCTGCATTGGCTGATGAAATCGCCAAATTGACGGGTCAGGATTATCTGTATTTTTATGATGCGATATCACCCATTGTCACGCTGGAATCAATTGATATGACTATTGCCTTCAAAGCCAGCCGATATGAACGGGGTGATGAAAATGAAGGTGATTATATCAATTGCCCCATGAATAAAGATGAATACATGACATTTGTGAACGCCCTGCGCCACGCAGAAAAAGCCGAATTGCGTGATTTTGAACGAGAAGACCCCAACTTCTTCGAGGGATGCTTGCCGATTGAACAATTGGCTAGCCGCGGTGATGACACATTGGCTTTTGGTCCGATGCGCCCTGTCGGGCTTAAAGACCCGCGCACAGGTAAACGTCCTCATGCTGTTGTGCAATTGCGCCGAGATAACCTCACAGGGAGTTTGTATAATATCGTGGGTTTTCAGACGAATATCAAATGGGGAGAGCAAGAGAAAGTTTTGCGGTTGATACCCGGTCTACAAAATGCCGAATTTATTCGCATGGGGCAAATGCACCGCAATACGTTTATCAATTCACCTGTGTTATTAGATGCTACCATGCAATTTCGCACCCGAAAAGATTTATTCTTTGGTGGGCAAATCACGGGTGTTGAGGGCTATGTAGGCAATATCGCCACTGGCTTAATCGCCGCTATCAATTTAGCACACTATTTGCGTGGTGAACCACCGTTTGTTTTACCAGAAACCACAATGCTCGGTGCATTATGTCATTATATTTCTCATGCCGACCCCAAGCATTTTCAACCAATGAAAGCCAATTTTGGCATACTGCCCGAACTGCCTAGTCGTATCAAAGGCAAAGTGGAACGATATACTGCTTATGCAGACCGCGCTTTAGCCGATATGAAGAAAACGCTCGAAAAAGCCAACGTGCCTATCTTGCAGGAGATATAATTGCAAGTGCATCTGATTTGAGATTGACTTTGATGTTGTTTGCCGTAATATTAGGACATTGCTAAGGGAGCTATCAGGCGCAATCATCTATGAATAAGTGGTTTACAATCGGTATTGGTATCAAACGATGGGTGTTTTTCGCTTTTTTAGGTGTGTTTATAATTGCCTTTGGGATTGCGTCGACCATCTTAAAATTAGATACATACACACCACTATATATTTCGTCCATAAATTGGATGACAATTATCATACTTTTGATGAGCGGGCTAACAATTCTCTCATTTTCTGTGATAAAATTATATCGTAATCTACTTGCACCCTATCGTAAACATCAACAAGGACGATTGATAGACGTGGTTTATGCCCATAGCAAACGTCACAAAGGATTACGTGTGGTCGCTATTGGTGGCGGGACAGGTTTACCTTCGGTATTGCGTGGATTAAAAGCATATACCAATAATATCACTGCCGTTGTCACGATGGCAGATGATGGTGGCAGTTCGGGACGCTTGCGCCGTGAATTAGGCGTTTTGCCACCGGGTGATTTACGCAATAATATCGCCGCCCTTGCCGATGATGAACAATTGATGACCCAGCTCTTTCAGTATCGGTTTACAGAAGGCGATTTACGCGGTCATTCATTTGGAAACCTTTTCATTGCGGCAATGTCGGGTGTTAGTGGTAGCCTAGAAGTCGCTCTGACCGAAGTGGAGCGTGTGCTGAATATTCAGGGGCGTGTATTGCCATCTACATTAGAAGATATTCATCTCATTGCTGATGTGCGGGTGGCAGGTAAAAATCATGTTATACGCATCGAAGGCGAATCGAAAATCGGCGAGGTCAATGGCTATATTGAGGCGATACAAATTCATCCACAAGAGGTGATGGCATATCCAGAAAGTGTGAAGGCAATTTTAGAAGCCGATTTGGTCATTATTGGACCGGGCAGTTTGTTCACCAGCATTATCCCAAATCTATTGGTAACAGGTATTGCTCAAGCCCTCAAACAGACCAAAGCACACAAAGTTTATGTGTGCAATGTGGCAACACAACCCGGTGAAACCGAAAATTTCACGGTTGCTGACCATGTTATGGCATTAGAACGGTATATCGGTAGAGGCATTATACAAAGCATTATAGCCAATAATGCAACACCTGCGTTGAATAAGGGTAATACGCATTATGTGGCGCTCACACCATCTACACATGAAATTTTTCAGCGATATGGTGTGCATTACACCGATTTAACCGATGAGTATCAACCATGGCGACATGACCCTCGCAAATTGGCGAATGCTCTATTAAAAATAATGGCGTTGGAAAAGACAGGTCATGGCATATCTGCTAGTCCTGTTTTTGAACAATTGTGATTTATCTACATTAGTGAGAGGAAAGCATCAAATGGCTATTCGTGTTGGGATTAACGGTTTTGGACGTATTGGTCGCCAAGTGCTAAAAGCCATGCGCGATTATTATAAAGACACGATTGATATTGTCGCCTTTAACGATTTAGGCGATCTCGAAACAATGGCGCACCTTTTCCGCTACGACTCAACATATGGACGGTATCCGGGTAAAGTTGAAGTCAGCGATGGAAACCTGATTGTTGATGGTGATTCGATTAAAGCCTTATCCGAAAAAGATCCCGCCAACATCAAATGGGGCGATTTAGGTGTGGATATTGTCATCGAAAGCACGGGCATCTTCACCGACCGCGACCAAGCCGCCAAACATCTGCAAGGTGGTGCGAAGAAGGTGATCATTTCTGCCCCTGCCAAAAAAGAAGACATCACCATTGTTATGGGTGTCAATGAAGACAAATACGATCCCGCCAATCACCATGTAGTTTCAAATGCCTCGTGTACCACTAACTGCCTTGCGCCAGCCGCCAAAGTGGTGCATGAAAAATACAATATCCTCAATGCGTTTATGACCACCATCCATAGTTACACCAATGACCAACGCATCCTCGACCTGCCTCATAAAGATTTGCGTCGTGCTCGTTCTGCCGCCATCAATATGATCCCAACCACAACTGGTGCGGCAAAAGCGGTTGCTCTGGTTATTCCAGACCTAAAAGGTCGTTTTGATGGATTTGCTGTTCGCGTGCCAACCCCCACCGTATCATTGGTTGATTTTGTTGCTGTTGTAGAACATGCCCCTACCAGCAAAGAGGAGATGATTGCCGCCTTTGAAGAAGCCGCCAATGGACGTATGAAAGGCATTTTAGCAGTAGAACATTCGCAACTGGTTTCTAGTGATTTCATCGGTAACACATTCTCTAGCACAATCGATGTCGAATCGTGCGCTGTCAACAAAACATTGGTCAAAGTGGTCACTTGGTATGATAACGAATGGGGTTATTCATGCCGTACTGCCGATTTAGCCAAATTTATCGGCGACCGTCTCTAGTTTTGTGTCTTCTAAGAGGGGTAGCCAATACCCCTCTTTTTTCATCATTCACATTC
>PGTJ01000372.1 GCA_002794515.1 Phototrophicales bacterium | reverse complement strand
TCTATCTGCTCATCGGTCATCCCAAAGCGCCTGCGTCGTCGGCTAAATTCCCATATCGCTTTTAGCAATTCTTCGCGGTCAAAATCGGGCCAATAAACAGGTGTGCTATAATACTCGGCATACGATCCTTGCCAGATGAGGAAATTGCTAATCCGAAATTCGCCCCCTGTGCGGATGACCAAATCGGGGTCGGGCAAATCGGCTGTATACAGATAATGATTGACCAATTCTTCGGTGATGTGTTCAGGTGGGATGCCATCTGCCACAATGCGCCGAATTGCTTGGACGATTTCATCGCGTCCACCATAATTGAACGCCACATTCAGGATGAGGCGGGTGTTGTTTTTGGTATATTCGCAGGCTTGCACAATTTTTTTCTGCAACTTGGGGTCTACCCCATCCATTTTACCAATATGACGCACCTGTACACCATTTTTATGCAACTTTTTTACCTCTTGGTCAAGTACCATATTGAGGATGGACATCAACACACCGACTTCTGAGGGCGGGCGCTCCCAATTTTCGGTGGAAAAAGCATAAATTGTGAGGATTTCGATGCCAAATTCGACGCACGCTTCTAAGATGCGCCGTAGGTTTTCTTTGCCTTGCCGATGTCCTTCGGTGCGGGGCAATCCGCGTGCTTTTGCCCAACGTCCGTTACCATCCATAATGATAGCGACATGCTTCGGCACGATGGGCGGTAATACGACAGTTTGAAGGTCTTCCACTTGCTGGACTTGGACAATTGTCATGATGTTCGATGTGCCTTTCCAATAAAAAATCGTGTGTATCTTGCTTATACAGCCATCATTTCGGCTTCTTTATGCTTGCCAATTTCTTCGATTTTGCTAATATATTCATCGGTCAATTTTTGGATTTCTGCCTCGCCCCGTTTGCGCTCATCCTCAGAGATCATTTTTTCTTTTTCAAATTCTTCTAAATCTTGGTTGGCAGAACGGCGGATGTTGCGAATCGATACCCGTGCATCTTCAATCCGTTTGTGTAAATGTTTGACCAATTCCATGCGCCGTTCACGGGTGAGGGGGGGCATCACCAAACGGATAGAACTGCCGTCATTGCTGGGGTTAATTCCCAAATCGGAATTGCGAATCGCTTTTTCGATGTCTTTTAGTGCCCCCACATCATATGGACGGATGAGGATTTGCAAGGCTTCGGGTGTCGAGATGGTCGCCAATTGGCGTAATTCGGTATCTTGACCATAATACGAGACCAATAAACGGTCTACCAACGCGGTGCTGGCGCGGTTGCTCCGCATCCCGTGTAAGTCTTCCTCATAGACGCTGAGGGTGGCTTTCATTTTAGATTTTGCTTCGTTAATGATGTCGTTTATCATGGTGTTCACCTTAAAAATTTTTTCTGAAAATAGATACACTCAATCATTTATGATTGCTCATAACTGGTTCTGTGAATGATTATAGCGGTTTCCAGCCTTGCCAACCACGCGCTTGCCATGCGTTATATAAGGCGACTGCGCCAACGGTCGCCACATTCAAACTGCCGACATTCCCGCGCATGGGCAAGGTGAGCAGAATATCACACGTTTCTTTGACCAAACGGCGCATCCCTTCGCCTTCACTGCCCAAGACAATGCCCAAACTCATGTTTAGGTTGGTCTCGTTAATCGGCAAAATGCCTTCGCCAATCTCAAACCCGACCATCCATACATCATGCTTTTTGAGATCTTTCATTGTATTGACCAAATTGGTGACTTGTGCCACCTGCAAATGTTCAACCGCGCCCGATGATGCATTGACAACGGCAGGCGTGACCGCCACCGCCCGCCTATCTTGCATGATGATGCCATGTACACCGACCACATCGGCAACACGCAATAAACTCCCGACATTTTGTGGGTCTTTGAGCAAATCTAGGAGCAACAAAAATGGCTTCTCGTTGCGTTTTTGCGCGATGTCTAAAATGTCCTCAATCGAGGCATATGGATAGGTTTGAGCGCGTAAGACGGTGCTTTGATGATTCGCTCCGTTGGATAAATCATCCAAGATGTGCTTGGGGACGCGCTTAATTGGCACATTGCGAACATTGGCGATGTGCATAATCTCGCTGACGATGCCTTTTTCTTCGGCTTTTTCGGCGAGGAGCAGTTGCTCAAACTTACGACGATTGGCGCGGAGGGCTTCCATCACCCCCCAATGCCCATAGAGATATTCTGGCATATGTTCCGCCTCTAGTCGCTATATTTCCATAATGTGCCATCGGCGCGATCTTCTAAGACCACCCCATGCGCCAGCAATTCGTTACGGATACGGTCGCTCTCGGCGAAATCTTTGTTTTTGCGCGCCTTATTTCGCAATTCGATGAGCAGTTCTATCAGCGCGGCTTCACGTTTGGCATTGCCACTGGCGGATGTGGCTTCGATTGGGTTGATCACCCCCAACACCTCACCACCCAAACGGGCATACACATCGTGAATTGCATCTAATACCGATGCACCAACATCTGATGGACTGTTCAGCAG
>PGTJ01000085.1 GCA_002794515.1 Phototrophicales bacterium | reverse complement strand
GTCGTCTCGATGCTGATGCGGGTAATCGCCCCCCCACCTGCTTGATACGCGTTGATGAAGGCATTCGCCAGTTGAATGCCAATCAATTGCTCATCACTGATGACCAGCACATTCGTCCATCCCTGTTGTAGGGCAAATTGGGCAGAGGCAACCGCATGATACGCCTGTGATGGAATGACCCGATAAAAGCTCGGATGATTATCTTGGGTGAGGATAGGCGATGTACAAGCGGGGCTGATGGTGGTGATGCCTGCGCGGTCATATAACCCGACTGCCGATTTACATGCCTCTTCGCATCCTGCGCCAATGACCGCCAACACATCAGGCGAGGCGATGAACGTATTCGCCACATCAATACCACCCAGCGCAGTACACGCATTGTCTTGTACTAACAAGTCTATTGGATAGGCGAGATCTTGAATATAGACATTAGGGCGATCTAATAATGCCAATTCCACCCCATTGAGCAATTCCTGACCGCGCACATCGGCGCGATTGCTCAATCCAGCACTCACACCCAATTGAAAATCGCGTTGCGCCATCCGTGCCGATACCGTCTCATTAAAGCGCGGGGTATTGGTGGGCGTGGCTGTGACGGAATTGTTGCGAATGCGTGGTATGGCGACAATCAGCACACCAAACAACAACGCCACGATGATAATCAACACATTCACTGGCACACCAGAACGTTTCTTCGCTGAAATAGCGCGACCTGTTTGGGCTTTGTATCCGTCTGGTGATGTTTCTTTGAGATAACCCGCCATTTGACGCGCCAATGTGAGCGCATCGGCATCAAATGCTTCGTCTTCGGCAATAGCCACCTTGCTCATATAGGCCAGGGCGCGATGTTCGGGCGGGAATTGGGTCACGGGGGGGGTGGTTGCATCACCAACTAAAACGGTGATGATGGGCAAATCACTCCGACGCAGGGCATCGGTCAGAGCATCGAATTGTACAGCATCATCGGCGATGTGGTTTATCCATTGGCTATCCATCACCACCAAGAGCATATCGGCAACAGCAATCGATTGTGTGGCGACTTGTTTATCATCAGAGAGCAACCCTATCGATTGATAATATTGGGTCAATTTGTCGAGCAGTTTTTCGGCAAATGGTTGGGTATGATTCAGCGAGGCAATCAATATACGTGGCATAATATCAAACAATCCAATCTCATCACTTTGCTAAGAATGTGTGAATTATAGCACAATATCCATCAGACACATGACACCAAAAGAGTTGTGCAAAAATGCAATTTTCAGCATAATGAGAACATAGCACATATCACACAAAAGAAAACATATTATGCGACAACCAAATTTCTTAGGCGCACAAGACTACGCGCTCCAACGACTGGCAAATGAATTACACCCCAACCTGACGTATCATTCACTACAACATACTCGTGATGATGTGGCGGTGGCAGTATACGAATTGGCACAATGGCATCAGATCACAGGGGAAGATTTGATCTTGTTACGGACAGCATCGTATTTTCATGATATTGGGTTTATCTATCAACGCCAAGACCATGAAGAGGTGGGGATAGAGGTCATCCAACGGGTATTGCCCTATTATGATTATTCATCGGAGCAAATTGAGCAAATCGCGGGGATGATTATGGCGACTAAAATGCCACAATCTCCCAACACACTCTTAGAGGCAATTATGGCGGATGCCGATATGAATTCGTTAGGTCGTCGCAATTTTTTCGAGGTTGGGGCGATGCTCCGCAAAGAATTGGCGCTATTTGGGGCAAAGATGACCGATGTGGCATGGTATGAATTTGAGATCAAATTTCTGAGTAATCATCAGTATTTCACAGACGGCGCAAAAGCCTTGTATTCTGAACAAAAAGCGCATAATCTTGTGTTGTTACACCAGAAATTAGATGAGTTGCGTTCAAAATCATAAAAAGGTCGTGCGATGAAAAAAATAACCGTGCTAATGGTGTTATGTGCCTGTTTGTTATTTATGCCCATGCTCCTCATGGCACAGTTGAATATCCCCACCGCCACACCAGACCCCGAAATGACGGCAGAAATCACCCCAGAAGCGACAGAGATGGTGATGACCATCATCATCGAAGCATCCGAAGGGCAAGCAATCGACCCGCCAATCACCATTGAATTGCCCCCCGGTTGGATTTCGCAAAATGCCACCATCGCTATCCAAGATATTACGGGCATCCAAGTGTTGCCCTATACCCTTTATGCGGGTTTTTTGGGCAATACAGCAGACGATGGCATTGGTTATATCGTCTTGTTGTGGGGCTTCCCCAGCATCGGCTTCGCCAATGAATTTATGCAAGCACAAGATGTGGTCATCAGCCCGTTTATGGATGGATTGCGCCTGCTACGCATCGCCCTACTCGAACCCGATTGTAATGTGGGGACTGATGTCGAGCGCGAATTTCCTGTTGGAGATAAAATCGGCTCTGGCACGGGTTTCGCCGCCATCAATTGCCCCAATACACCCGATACACGCGGTTGGTTTGTCAGCTTATATGAAGATGGGATGAACTTCGCCTTTTATATTTATGCCGAACCCCTCGAAAAAATGGACGGCGCAGAAGATGACCTGCAAGCCATACTCGATACCGTGCGCTTTGATGTGCAAGGCTTTTTGGAGCGCGCCAGTGCCGAACAAACCCCTCAAGCAGAATGGACAGCAGAAGCCACACCCACCCCATAAAATAGGCGTTTGCCCTATTTTATGGGCGGTGGGTATGGTCAAAATAACCTGTGTTGACCATAATAGAAATGATAACCGATTGATTCAGCCATCGGCTTTGAACCGATGGTTATTCGATGATAAAGCCCCGCTCAAGGGGACATTTTGAGGTAAAAACCATCTTCATGAAACGGATAAATCTGACGAAGTTACTGGTCATGCTGTTCATGCTAACTTTATTCCTACCCACTCGCTTGCCGATGACTGAGGCACAAACACCACCACCTGTCACCACCGATCCGCGCCCACGACCGAATCCAGTACAGACTGTGACCAGCGAAGATGTGAAGCTAGAGGTGTTCTTTAACACCATCAAACAAGGGCGGGTGGGATTATTACGCCTAAGCGGGGCAAGTGTTACCGAAGCAACGCTCATGTTCCGCGAAAAAGAATCGCCCTTTTTTTGGATAGAAGATGATGCCTTCTACGCATTTTTGGCAATCGATATGGATACCCCCGCCCGCGATACGCATGAATATACCATCACCGTTCAACGAGCAAATGCCCTGCCCGATGTGACGATCGTCATGCCCCTCACGGTGACATTAGGCGGTTTCGTGCGCCAAGAATTCAACCTCGCCGCCGATAGGACGTATCTGATGGATAATGAGTTAGAACGCCTCGAATTTGCTAAGTTAGACGGATTATTGACCGTATTCACCCAAGAAAAATTATGGGGTGATGCACGGTTTCAGTATCCGATCAATTCGGATATTACCTCTCCATTTGGGGCATTTCGGGTGCTAAATGGCACATTCGAGACTCGTCATACGGGGTGGGATATGCGGGCGGCGGTCGGCACACCCATTGGTGCGATGGGCGCTGGAAAAGTTGTCTATGCGGGTTTGATGGATATTCGCGGAAATTGTGTTATCATTGATCATGGATATGGTGTATTTTCTGCTTATGCCCATCTATCACAAATTCATGTCACCACAGGGCAAGATGTGGTCATTGGTCAGGTGATTGGTGTGAGTGGCAACACAGGACGAAGCAACGGACCGCATCTTCATTGGGAAGTGGCGGTCAATGATACGTGGGTCGATAGTGTCGATTTTATGGCGATGTGGATACCCTAATGAGCAATTCTGATGACCCTATTCTGATTTCTTCCTCAACCACAACTCGTGCCGATGCACTTCGCAATCATGCCTTGTTGCTCGAAACAGCACGCGATTTATTCAATCAATATGGTGTCGAAGCCGTCACCATGTCGCAAATCGCCCAGGCGGCAGGTGTTGGCAAAGGCACGTTGTATCGGCATTTTGAAAATAAAATGGCGTTGTGCTTCGCCTTATTAGACCGCGACCAGCGCGAATTACAAGAAGACACCCTGCGCTATCTGCGTCAGAATATCCCGCCATACGAGCAATTACGCTGGTTCATGGAACACGCCGCCCGTTTTGTCATTCGCAATCAAGCCCTATTGAGCGGGTTTGAATCGGCACCAGAGACCATCGCCCTGCAACATCCTGCTCATTTTTGGTGGCGACAAACCATCCGTATGTTATTGCAAAAATTAGCTGTCGCGGGCGATATTGATTATCTGTCCGATACACTTTATACCCTGTTACATGTGGATGTCATCCGTTTTCAAGGCAAGATGGGCTATTCTACCCAACGCATTTTAGACGGATTGATGTTAGTCGTAGATAGGCTCACTCAACCGTGTGACACAAATCCATCGCCATAAGCATTTCTAACACATTTCTTATTCGACAAACTGCTATTTTTGTCGTATCATAAAAACGGACTATAGTCCGTTTAGTGATGTGAATAATGAGGAGACCATACCAATGGAATGGGTATTTGACCAAGCACACAGCAACGCCGATTTTTCTGTGCGTCACATGATGATTACAACTGTACGTGGTGGCTTTAAGGATGTCAGTGGCAAATTGAAATTTGACCCAAACAACCCTGCCGAATCGTATGTGGAGGCGGTTATCAAGACTGGGACGATCTGGACAGGGATTGCCGACCGTGACAATCACCTACGGAGCGCCGATTTCTTGGATGCCAACAACTATCCCGAAATAACGTTCAAAAGCACCCGTGTTGATGTTGTCGATGCAAACCATGCCAAAGTGACCGGGGATTTGACCATTCGTGGCACAACCCGTAGTGTGGTTTTGGATGTTGAATTCATTGGCGAACAAAAAAATCCATTCACAGGCAAAACTAGCGCTGGTTTTGCGGCGACCACCACCATCAACCGCGAAGATTTTGGTCTGACCTGGAATGTCGCCCTCGAAGCTGGTGGGTGGTTAGTGGGCAAAGAAGTGAAAATTTCGTTGGATATCGAAGCCGTTGCTGTCGAAGAAGTCGCAACTGCCTGATTACAATTGTTGCACACAACTTTAGGTGATGAGCCGTCCCAACAACCCCGTGAAGCGTTCTGCCACCTTGTTGTTGCGGACAGCCATCGCCACCGCCTGACGCATCCCAACCAACACGACAATTTCTTTAGCGCGGGTGATTGCGGTATAGAGCAAGTTACGCTGGAGCATCATGTAATGTTGGGTGAGGATCGGCATGACCACCACAGGATATTCCGACCCTTGTGAGCGGTGTGTGCTGATGCAATAGGCATGGATCAATTCTTCTGCCATAGCGAATTCATATTCGATAATGCGCTTATCCATGCTGATTTCCATGAAATTATCATCGAAATCGATGTCACGAATGTAACCAATATCACCATTAAAGACCTCGAAATCATAATTATTCTTGGTCTGCATGACTTTATCCCCCACGCGGAAGGTGCGCCCGCCAATCATTTTTTCGCGTTTGCGATGACTGCCATTCAACGCGCTTTGTAGGGCTTTGTTCAACGCCAACACACCTGCCGCCCCGCGATACATCGGCGCAATGACCTGAACATCGGTGAGCGGGTCGTATCCAAATTTGGTCGGGATGCGATTTTGCACAATATCCACAATCAATTCGGCACATTGAACGGGGTCGTCTTCGCCAAAGAAATAAAAATCGGTGCTTTGATTATCTAAAAATGGAATATCACCCTGATTAATGCGATGGGCATTGACGATGATATGACTATCTTTGTCTTGCCGAAAAATCGTCTTGAGGCGCGTCACGGCGATGGGAAATTTGCCCTTTTCGCTGGCGGTGATGATGTCGTTCAGCACATTGCCCGCGCCAACACTGGGGAGCTGGTCAACATCGCCGACCAGCATTAGGTGGGTGGTCGGCGATAACCCGCCCAATACACCATAAAACAATAACAAATCGATCATCGAGGCTTCGTCAATGATGAGCATATCCACTTGGAGCGGGTTATCTTGATTAATATGATAGCCCTCGCCCGGTTTGAATTTGAACAGGCGGTGGATGGTTTGTGCTTCGCGCCCTGTGGCTTCTGCCAAGCGTTTGGCGGCGCGTCCTGTTGGCGATGCGAGGGCATATTTGCATTCCAGCGCCTCTAAGGCGTGAATCACCATGCGGAGGGTTGTCGTTTTGCCCGTCCCTGGTCCCCCTGTGAGGATAGACACCTTGCTGGTCAGCGCCAATTTGACCGCCCCCTGTTGTTGTGGCGATAACGACACGGCATTATTTTTGGCGAGTTGCGATAAAAAGGTCTCCCAATTGAGTTTGGATGTCTTTTCGAGGATGATCGACGGCATGACCACCATCCGCTTGAGATATTCGCTGACCGCCCGCTCGGAACGATGATACATGGGCAAATACACACATTCCGTCAACATGCGGTTGATGCTAATCACTTCGGTGTGCAAATTTTCATCCCGAATTTCGCGCTCTAAAATGCCGGTAATTGCCGATGTTTCATCCACACCGAGCAATTCTTGGGCGGTTTTGATGAGCAAATGACGTGGCGCACATACATGCCCATCGAGCGCCAGATGATTGAGCGCATAAAATAATCCCGCCCGCAGGCGTTCTGGCGAATTCACCGCTAATCCCATGCGTTGGGCGATTTGGTCGGCACGCATAAAGCCGATGCCCATCACCTCATCTGCCAAGATATACGGATCGGCTTTGACACGGGGGATTGTGCCTGCACCCAGTGTCTGATAGATGCGCTTCGCCATCAGGCTGGTCACACCATAAGTTTGTAAAAAAATCATGGCATCGCGTGCGCCAATGCTATTTTTCCATTCTTCGATGAGCGCATCGACCTTGCTAGCAGGGATGCCCGGCACTTCTCTGAGGCGCTCTGGTTGGGTATTCAACACATCCAACGTCTTTTTGCCAAAATGGTCGACAATCATCTCGGCACGGCGTGGACCGATGCCCTTGACAAAACCACTACCCAAATACCGTTTTAATCCTTCGATGCTGGTGGGGACGATCGGCGAGACCATCTCGGCGCGGAATTGTGTGCCATATTTGGGATCTTCTATCCACGAGCCGATGAATTTGACCTCTTCACCAACACCCAATTCGGGCATTGTGCCAACGACCGTGACTGTGCCATCACGAGCGCTGATGCCCGAAATCCGTTTTTCGGGCATGATTTTTAGCACACTATAACCATTTTCTTCGTTATAGAAGGTGATTCGTTCCACCGTCCCAACGATAAATTCTTCTTCCATCATCACCTCAAATAGTCATTTTTTATATCATAACACCATTACGGCATTTTGACCGCACCAATTGGATAAATCGGGTCAAATCGTGTCGGCGCAACCATAATACACTCATCAGGGCGGGGAGCATCATCAAGTCACGGCTATCCAACGGGATGCCATCGGCATTTGGTACAATCACCAACGTCAACGGCGTTGGGACGAATACCAAGATGAATATCATCAAAGTCATGACGGCTATCCAACGCCTGCGATTATCCAATGGGGTGATGTCATCCAACGGGACGGCGTGCAAATTGCCGATGAGCAACACGAGCAACACGAAAATGAGCAATATGGGGGCAACAGTCATGCTCAGGAGCAACAACCCCCCGATGATTGGATAATAAAACACCGCGCTTTGCCGACCCAATAGCGAATATAACACATGCCCACCGTCTAACTGCCCGACCGGGATGAGGTTTAAGCCCGTGACGAATAATCCTGCCCAGCCCGCCCATGCCAATTGATTGACATACACATCCACCTGACCATCGGGCAAAAAGCGCCCAAACACGATGATCTTGGCGAGGGCATATATGAACGAATTGCCTTCGATATATCCCGAAGAGACCACATCCACTTTAGAGGTCGCTAAGCCGATGAGGACGATGGGGATAGCGAACAACAGCCCCACCAACGGACCCGCCGCGCCAATATCCAACAACGCCTTGCGATTACGCATCGGCTCACGCAGGCGAATCGCCGCACCGAGCGTGCCGAATACACCAAAGGGAAAAGGCAAAAAATAAGGCAACGAGGCGGCAGTTTTATGAAACCGTGCCGCAAAATAATGCCCCAATTCATGCGCCCCTAAGATGAGCAATAATGCCCCCGCATAAGGGATACCACGCCATAAATTCAGTAACAGGTTGTTATCAATTTGGAGCGCCAAGCGCAAATCTTCGCTGGCGATTTCGTTAATCGCCGAGATTGTGCCGACATACAACATGCTGATCACCGTCAAGATGAACAATATCAGTCGGATGACATTCCCCCCTTGTGGTGGGACAACACGCCCTTCTAGCACATGCACCACTTGGATTAGCTCATCCGATTTGGGATGGCGCTTCTCTTCGCGGAAAAGTGGCAATAAATTATATGACACAAAAACACCATCGAGTTGGGCATATGCCGATTCGGACGGGGCAGTTAATTTTCCCCGAAACGACATCAACCACCGTGTATTAGGCGAAACAGCGATCAACTGCAAGGTTTGGGGCGCATTTTTTTCATCGATGCTGAATACCTCTTCTTCGATGGTCATCACCCCCTCGACTGCTTGGCGGATGGTCTCGTAACGTGGGTCTTGTTGTGGTGGTTCGGTCTCTTCTGTCGGTGGTTTGCGCGTGATAATACGGTCATCATCAAATGATGATGCGGTTTCGTTGAACATAATCAATCCTGTGGGATTATCCATAAAAAG
>PGTJ01000821.1 GCA_002794515.1 Phototrophicales bacterium | reverse complement strand
CCTCTCGAAACATATACACTTTTCGTTCATGCCTATGATTTTCCACTTCCGACCGAGCATGTGATTGTACGGGCGCAATTGGATGCCCCATTGTGTCATAGCACTCCACCATATGATTGGCGTGATGACGAGTGGGTAATACAATCATTTTCGCTGATATTCCCGCCCGAATTGACTGTTGGGACATATCAATTGGCAATGGGGATTTATATCCAACCCAGTTTTGCCCGTTTGCCAATTTCACCGACCCGTGATAGTTATTTATTATCGAGCATCACCCTAGAGGAATAACGATTATGCGAATTGGCATTTTAGGCGGTGGACAGT
>PGTJ01000680.1 GCA_002794515.1 Phototrophicales bacterium | reverse complement strand
TATCCTAACACGATGGCATCGGCGTATTTGAGGATGTCGCCGAATTCTTCCAGCGATCTGCCCAGTTTAGATTGTGCGTTGGCTTTGCCTTCCTCATCAGCGCCACCCCGATCGGCATATCGCAAACTGAGTTCGTCTCCTCTATCCTGTGGTCGGGGCTTGAAAACGGCATGAAACCCATCATCGGGCAAATTGGCGTAGCGGTGGCTTTTCGCCGAACTGGTATCGAGTTTGAGTTTTTTCCATTTGTCACCAAACGCTTTAGGACTGAAGTCATTGGGGTGCAATTCTGTTGCGCCGAGTGCCAAATACAATTCACCATCATGATGTTTGAGCAAGATGCTGTCAATCTCACGGCGCAAGGCATTCATATCGACGCCTGCAGGGGCGAGCAAATAAAAATGTCCACCACCAGCGTAGATCAAGTTTGTGATTGGCATGTCGAAGCGGCGCAAGATATACCTTGCGATGACCTCGGTCAGCAATTGCAGATACAACGACCGGGCGCGTAATTGTTTGGTCGCCCCATCCATCGGCACGCTGTAAATGAATCGCTGGATACCCGAAATATCGCCTTCGATGAACGTGGC
>PGTJ01000202.1 GCA_002794515.1 Phototrophicales bacterium | reverse complement strand
CGGTTTGGTGGTGAATGTGCCACCATCATCGATGAAGCGGTCAAAGTCGAAGACCGCATTGGCAATCATCCGCGTTTGTATCGGTATAATGGCATTGGGGAACGGTTGGAGCAAATCGAATTTCATCCCAATCATGATCTGGTGGGCAGGCTCATCTGGAAGAGTGGCATCATGGCGATGCAAGCCCGTCCGGGCAATACCGTGCATCAGATGGCGTTGTTTTATCTGCTCAATCATACGGCGGATGGTCATTCGTGTGGGTTAGCCTGCACCAGTGGTTTGATTCGCGCCCTCCAAACGGCGGGCAGTGATGAATTACAAGCCAAATTTTTGCCACCTCTGCTCGATCCGAATTACGACACAATGCAACACGGGGCGCAATTCCTGACCGAAGTACAGGGCGGGAGCGATGTCGGCGCGAATGGGATTGAGGCGCATAAACACGAAGATGGCACATGGCGCATCACGGGCGAAAAATGGTTCTGCTCAAATATCAACGCCCATCAATTTTTGGTGATGGCACGCCCAGTCGGCGCGACTTCTGGCACAAAAGGTTTGGGGTTATTTTTGATACCGCGCACACTGGATGATGGCACGACCAACTCTTTTTATTTGCGTCGGCTCAAAGATAAACTCGGTACACGGGTATTAGCCAGCGCCGAAGTCGATTTTGTCGATGCGGTGGCGTATCCCGTTGGGGCGATTGAAAATGGCTTCAAAATTGTTGTGGAACAAGTCTTGAACACCTCGCGGTTGATGAATGCCGTGTCATGTGCGGGCTTCATCCGCAGGGCGTATATCGAAGCCGCCAGTTATGCCTGTGAACGATCGGCATTTGGCACGACCATCGCCAATTATCCGCTCGTGCAAGAGGCGGTGGTGGATATTTTAGCCGAGAGTTACGCCTCTGTCGCATCGAGTTTTGCGGTGGCATCATTATTGGATGTCATCGAGACGGGCATTGGCAACGAAGAAGATGAGGCGATTTATCGGGTATTCGTGAATATCAACAAATACATCACCAGCGTACAGGGTAGCGAATCGGTGCATCGGGCGATAGAGGTATTCGGTGGTAATGGGGCGATCGAATCCTTCAGCATTTTGCCCCGCCTGTATCGGGATATGGTGGTACTGGAAAGTTGGGAAGGCACGCATAATGTGTTATGCCTACAAGTATTACGCGATTTTGGGCGATATAACCTGCACGAGCCATTCCTGAAATATCTGCATACCCATTTGGCTACGGTGCGTGATGCCCGCTTCAAAGCCGATGTCGAGGCGGTCGAATCGGCAATTGCCCGCTTTGTCACCATGTTAGGCAAAACTTCGGCTGGTGATTCGGCGTATCAGAATGCCCATGCCCGCCGATTAATTCATCTGTTGGCGCAAATTTCGCAAGCGGTGATGTTGCTGGTCGAGGCACAGCGCGAGGTGGAACATGCCCACAAGAGCATCAAGCCCGATGTCATTACCTACTTCATCAACAAGCATCTGCGCCCGAATTATGACCCCATGTTGGATGAAACGTATTTGCCACGCCTCGAAAAATTGATGATGGCATACTAAATATGAGCTTTTCGTTGGGCGGATGAGCGATATGTTTATCCGCCCATACACGACCCCTTCTGTTTTTCATCCACACAGCGCATCGGGATGTGATTTTTTCGGACGGACAAACCAGCGCCGTAACCGTCTTTCGGCAGAGGTTGGCATCAATTTTCGTAATAGCCACTTGCCTGTGCCGCGTAAGACCTGTTTGGGATAGCGATGCAAATCGTGCCAATCGGCGCGCAATGCCCGCCATTCTCCTTTTCGCAAATGGCGCATGATGTTATCTAACACCGCATCCACCCATTGATGGTGCATGGTGCTGGGCAAATCGGCATATCCATATCGGGCTAACATGGCGCTGATCTCTTGTAGGCGTTTATATCCGCCACTGCGCGATTTTGTATCCTGAAAAATTTTGACCGTCACCCGAATATCAGGCACAAATGCAGGGGGATACTGCTTGCCAATCCGTAGCCAATATTCATAATCCATGCCGAAGTGCAATGTTTCATCGATATAGCCGAAGGTGTCTATCACCTGACGGCGCAAAAAGACGGTTGGTTGGACGATATAACAACCGAATGTGGCTAATTTGTCGTAATTCCACTCGAAAATCGGATAGCGGTAATTGTTCGGTTGCCCATGTTCATCGACAAAATTCGCACAGCCATACACCCACAGGGTATCGGGATGATTGACCAGATAGGTCACGGCGTGTTCGACCGCATCTGGCGCGTAAATATCATCGGCATTCAGCCAGGCGATGATGTCGCCTGTGGCGCGTTGCCAGCCTTTGTTGATAGCATCGCTCTGACCCCGATCTTTCTCGCTGATGAATGTGAGTCTATCGGCATATTTTTCGACTATCGCCCGCGTGTTATCGGTCGATCCACCATCCATGATGATATATTCGATATTCGGATAGGTCTGATTTAACACCGATAAAATGCAATCTTCCAAATAATCGGCGCTGTTATATACGGGTGATACAACCGTTACGAGTGGCAGGTGGGGATTGTTCATCTTAAGTTCGCTCATGTGCATCAAATATGAAATCTACTTGGTCAATGAGATAAGGTCGCCAAAAATCTGCCCCATATCGCCACCACGCATGACAACCAAAAGGTAATTGATGGTGATTATGTTGCAAAGACCAGTCGGGGAACATCTCGAAGGCGAAATCAAGCCCAATTTCGATGGGTGCAATTTTGAATGAGGGATAAAACATCGGGACGCGCAAACCCCAAAAACGGTCTTCATTCCATTTATAGGTGTGAATGTAGTGAGCTAACCCGTGATGAATCTGCCGAAAGATGTTCAATTTTTTCAGCAGACGCATATGAAACGCCTCTGAGAGCATATCGCCATATGGATGGGTCATCACACGCCACAATTTTTTGTAGAAGGGCAGTTTGTCGAATTCGTCTGATTGAAGCACATCTAAAAAATGCTGGACATGACGCAGGGATAATCCGCCATTGCCACAACCGATAAAGCCCCGATTAGGGTCTTCGGACGAGGCAAACCAAGGCGAACCAATATAATCGTACCCCAAGTCGCAAAATGTCTGGAGACGGTCTGATAAGATGAGCGCATCGAGTTGGCATATCAGTATATAATCGAATGTGGCGAATGTTTGGTAAAAACTGGGCGAGAGCATCAATTGGTTATAACCCGCAATGCCCGCAAAATAATGTGCCGAGAAGGAGATGGTCTCGAAACCCGTGATGGTGATCTGTAATGTATCTGGTGCGATGATAAATTTGGGATAGTTCGATAAATGATACAGGATGTGTCGTATGGCATAGTGTTCTTGGTCGGATAGGTGTGTGCGATAAATCGGCGTGATAATCGCCACCCGATTCGATGCTGGTGTGGATAGCTTAGGCTGTGATGGCAGTGTTTCTGAAGACATACACATCATTCTCTTGTGAAACTTTCTCAAAGCCGATGCTATCTAATTGGGTGAGCATATTGTCAACGGTTGCCACACCGACTATATTGGGGTGTAGTTCGATGATGATCATCATCACACGGTTTCTGAGCAATTCCAGCTCATGTGCAATGACATCGACCTCTGCCCCTTCAATATCACAAATCAGCGAAAAAACTTGCCAATTTTTTGTGGCAACGATGTCGCCCAATCGTATGGTTGGCACTTCAATTTGTGCCTCCGATACCGCCACAATGCTACTCGAAAAGCCACTCTGATAAAATGCGACACGATCTCTATCATAAGCGATAGCCCGTTGGATAATGTCAAACTGGCATTGGTTGATCTGGCGGTTATGCTCAAGCGTGTTGACCATATTGGGATTGGCTTCCACCACCACATGCTCATGTGGATGATGGAGCAATTGATTGGTCATGCAAGCCACCACACCAATACTACCGCCCAGCTCGATGACCGGTTTATCACGGGGTAAATAGGTCTTGATGGCGTTTCGTTCTGGTTGTTCATAACGTCCTTGGATCAATTGGCTTTTATTCCGACGTGGCACAGCAGGCGAATTGACCGATATCGTCAGATTTTCGATGCGAACCCGATTCCCGCGGAGTTCAACATAACGACCCACAAAATCATTATCGGATTCAAATAGAAAATATCGAAAAAATCCCAAAAAGCCTTTGGTCTGAATACCTTTTCGGAGCGTGTTGAGTTTCTTGAAAATCATCTCAATGCCTTTTTGAGTTTGACGATCATTTTTTGTGCCAATCGTACAGGTAAAATCGGACGTTCTAAGTGAAACATGTTGACCGCTTTCTGGATACCCGCTTGGTCATATTCAAACTGTGTTGGATGTTTCAATGGAAAAATCATATCGGATGTGGGTAGGTTGGCGACAAGTGACTGCGTGTTTTTGGTATTTGTGCCTTCTGTACCCGCGCCAATATTCGATATTTGATTCTCATATGGCATAATACATAAGGCATCATGATAGATGCAAGTGTATATCCATTGATAATCCCATGTTTGAATATTGCCGTTTGCTGTTTCATCCCAAATAAAACGCCAATATCGTCTTTGCGCGGGTGACGAAAATGTTGATAAAACCCGTTCTTGAATGGTGCGATTGCCCCAACTGGTCATATTCACATCATATTTTGCCCATGCGCGTCGCCATGTCGCCCATCCCCAGATATGGGCGAACATCGAAAAATAGTAACTATCGTCAACACCAGCACGGCGTTTATGACCGAAATTGTCGCCACTGATGTGCATGATGCGTTCATCGTCTTTGTACTTTTCGAGCAGTTCTTCACAAAAACGGAAAAATGTCGGATGTGGCAGGCAGTCATCTTCTAGGATGATGGCTTGTTCGACTTGTTCAAACACCCAATTCAAGCCACTGGAAATGCGCTTGCGTAAACCCATATTGTGGTCGGCATAATTCGTATAGACTTGGCAATCCCAGTCGACTAGATTGATAATCTCGCGGGTTTGCCGACATTTTTCGGCTTCATCTGGGTTTTTGGGTCCGTCTGCTACCACGAATAATTGCTTGGGTTTGGCTTGTGCGATGCGCTCGAATACCCGTTGAGTGGTATCGGGTCGCCGAAAGATGAGAAAGACAACTGGGGTTGAGAAGTATGACACAAACTTACCTGATTATAATTTTACCTGATCAACTTTTTCATTTGGCACGGCTAAACAATGATATACAAGATTATCATTTATAATCCATTGTTTTTTACTCATGTCATATAAACGATAACCTGAGTCTAATAAT
>PGTJ01000511.1 GCA_002794515.1 Phototrophicales bacterium | reverse complement strand
GTGTTGGATGCGAGTCGTGTCATGGACCGGGCAGTGTTCACATCGAAACGGCGAAGAACTTGCCCGCCAATGTCAACCCCTATGGCGAAGAAGTTTATGCCCTGCGCCAGACCATTGTCAGTTCAGTCGATGCGGCAATATGTGGTCAATGCCATAATCGTGGCAAGAGTCCAGATGGTCAATATAATTATCCTGTCGGCTATGTTGTTGGCGGTCCGTTAGATGAGACGATGTTTGTGTCTGTTGCTCCAACAGGGGCGGAGGATGATGCGAATTTCTGGGTGAATGGCTTAGAGAAAAAGCATCGTGAACAATACATCACTTGGAGCGAATCGGCACATGCCACCGCACATACCACCATCCAACAGGGCAATTACAAACGCGAATTTTGTATGGCGTGCCATAGCACCGATTACGCCAATCAAGACACAACATTCGCCCAAGATGTCGTCACGCTCGAAAGCGCCCAGTTTGGTGTGACCTGTGTCGGTTGCCATTCGCCACATGGTGAGGCAAATGTCGAAGATCAATTGGTCGGCGAATCGTATGATTTGTGCGTCAGTTGTCATACAGGCACGGGTGGTGGCACACGCTCTATTCGTGTTGGCGATACCGTGCATCATGCCATGCGCGAGATGTTCGAGGGTCGTCAATTCTTAGGACTTGGACCAAACCCAAGCCCGCACTTCTCCAACGAAGCATACGGACCCGTGTGCGCCACCTGCCATATGCCCGCCACTGCGGCGAGTGCTGAATATGGCGATATCCCATCGCATACCTTCAAAGTGTTGTTGCCCACTGATGCCCAAGAAGGACAAATTGACTCGTGTACAACATGCCATAACATGCGCTATGATGACATGACACCCGAAGATTTGACCTTCTATGTCGAAAATACAATGGACGACACCAAAGCTCGTGTTGATGACATTCGTGCTGTTTTGAATGAAATCAATGCCGCACATCCCGAATGGGATCCACAAGCACAAGAAAAACCCGAAGAACAACAAATGGCATTAAGCATCCATACCCTGGTCAGCTTTGTCGAGGCAGACGGCAGTTGGGGCTTCCATAATCCCGATTACACCGATGAAATCCTCAGCGAAGCAGAAGACCTGCTCGAAGAATTGCAAGATATGCTCGGCATGTAACCAAAACGGTTTTTTTGCATCACATAGGACACCTATAGGGGCGCATCAGCACCTCTAACGGCTTAGGTGTTCATCACACAATACACAGGGAGTCGTGATTGCACGGCTCCTTTTTTAATGTGATGGACTGCGATTTGCCTTTTATATCTGTCTAATGACAGGTATCATGTAAAAAAATAACAAATGTCCATAGGAGGGAATGATATGCTCAGGTATCTTTAGGTTATGAATATGTG
>PGTJ01000366.1 GCA_002794515.1 Phototrophicales bacterium | reverse complement strand
GCCCTGTGCCTGCCAAGAGCAAAAATAAGGCGCGGGTGCGGTTTGGTCCTAAAAAGAAGAAAAATCGCTTAATCATAATCACCTTTCATGATGCACGACGGGCATAATTTTTGACACGATGGTGTTGATTATCGCCTTCATACACCAATACAACACCCAAATCATCTATCCAAACGAGATGATTATCGAGCAAATATTTTTGTACTGGATGCGCTGTTTCGCCCAAATAGACAACATCATCACCCAATAGGTGGATTGTTTTGGCGTGTATCATGGGCAAAAAGGCATGTTCATCATCGAAATCAAACAAGCATGACACCCAATTGGGTTTATTGGCACGGAGGGCATATCCCCAAAAGACAGGCAAATCTGGTGCAAGCACCATATCTGCCAAAAAGGGTTGTGATGCGGTGTGTTGGGGTTGTTGATTAATCTGTACGCTCACTTCGAGCGAACCATCCGCGATAAAATAACGGGCTTTTGCCTGTTGGATGCGATGCGGATAACCCGCAAATCCCCATACATCCACCCTTTCGATGTTCCCGCCTTCGGCGATTGGGCTACGCCATGCTTCAATGAGGATACTCGTGCCATCGCTGAGACGCATATCACGGTCGAGGCGTATCATCTGCGCTTCATCAGGAAATTGGTGAATACTCCATGAGATATGTGCCTGTTCATATTGCCCACTGGCGACAAACTTTTCGTGGATGCCCACAGGATGAATATGACGCATAATCTTGACCCTATAATTCCATCTGCATCCGAACGATCAGACTTTTTCCACCGATATGCTCCCAAAACGCACGGGCAGGCGCATTTTCAGATGCGACATACCACTCCATTGTAGCAATCCCACGAGATTTGAGCCATTCTGCAAATGCCGATACCAACTTTTTGCCCACCCCTGCCCCACGATATGCCTCATCGACAAAAATATCGGCTAAAAAGCCCGTCATCTCTGGCAAAAAGATGTCTTGCATATAATCGGCAATCATACCGAATACATAACCAATCAATTGATGATTATGTTCTGCCACCAAGACCCGATGATATGGATCTTCTATTAGTGATGCGATGCGATTGGCATATAACACATCACCATCTGGGGCAGATTTAGGCAAGCGTGAATCGAGCTGTTGATGATGAATGGCTAATTTTTGCCATAATACGCCAATCGCCTTTATATCGGCTTGAGTGGCGGGTCGGATGATAATATCATCCACTGATAAAGTGGGTTGGTTTCCCATGTATGATTCGTCCATTCTTGTGCGCCCAACCCACGCCAAAAGGCTTGTTCTACCGCGTAATATCGCGCCACACGGATGATAATCGGTTGGGACATTGGGGATGTTTGTACCGCTAAAAATAATGCTTTCGCCAATCCGCGATGATAGGCATGGGCATCTAATGCCATATCCATGATGACCATTTTATCATCACGATGGATGGTGATGATATAACCAAGCACAACATGATTTTTCTTGGCGCATAAAATAACCGCCGTGCGTGTATCGAGCCAATGACGTAATGCGCTCAGATAATCGGCTTCTGCTTGCATATGACGGCGCAGATGCGGGGCGCTTTGGCTGATAATCATCATACGTTCTCGCCATAAAGCAATAATGGCGGGTAAATCATCGGGATATGGGGGGTGGATGTCGAAATCGTCTGACATATGTGACCATGATGATGCCGATAAGAAAAATCAGGATAACACAAAATAGGGTTGATAGCGATACAATCCTATCGGCACGAATGGATAAAATGCGCTACAATAACCGCTATGAACACCAATGATAATGCGCTCAATTTACCGACATGGATGCGACAATCGCAACAAATCGCCGATTGGGGGGTGGTGATTGTGTTCTGCTTGTCGCTGATTATCGCCACACCGTTCATCTTGCAGGCAGATATTCCGCGCAATACCGCCCTCGAAAATCAGGCATACATGGCGTGGAGTTATGCCTATGCCTTGCGTGAAGGACGGATTTATCCGCGTTGGATAGAAGGGGCGCTCAGTGGGTACGGTGCGCCTATTGGCAATTATTATCCACCTGCGACACCATATATCATCGCCCTCACCGAATTGTTCTTCACCAACGATACCGTGGTTGCCATGCGCTTAGTGGCAATCGGCGCGATTTTATTATGCGGTGTGATGACCTATTTATTCATGCTACGGCTCATTCAGGCGGAATATGCCATTATGAGCGCCTTGCTCTATGTGTATAGCCCATTTATTGGGCAAACAGTCCCTTATATTTTGGGTGATTTGCCCTTGCTCATCGCCAGCGCCCTATTGCCCTTCAGTTTATGGAGCATGGGACGGGTAGTGATGTGTCAAAATCCGTTAGATAGAATCGTGTTGGCGTTGATATGCGCTTTGTTATGGCTTACCCATATCGAATTGGCTATCACCACATATATCTTGCTCATCACCTTTTTGATGATGATGACCGTTATCAAACGACTATCGATATGGCAGATTATCGGCATACTGAGCGCGTTGGCGCTCGGTTTGGGATTATCATCATTTT
>PGTJ01000502.1 GCA_002794515.1 Phototrophicales bacterium | reverse complement strand
CTACTCAGAACTTAGCGTATCATTAGAACAAACTTTTGGCAATAGAACAAAGTCAAATTGTGATGAAAGATTCATGTTTGATATGATGAACACAAACAGACGGCTTCCCAGTCGCCGTCTATTCGTGTTCTAGGAGTGTGGCTCTGAAAATAAAAAAATAGCAATGACGTTATTGGGTCAGTTTTGCCAGTGTATCTTGAATTTGCAGGATATGTTCGCGGTTATGCCCACCAGTGATGTTGCCCAATTGAAAATTCGCCCACCATAAAATATATGGACGCTCGAACTTTTCGTCTTCAAAAGCACGGATGATAGCCACTGTTTCAGCATATGCCCGCTTTAGTTCGTTTAATAGGGCTTGGGTATTGCCATACGATTGCACCACAGCATTCACACGGGCGCTGGCATTCGCTGTAAAAGCATGTAATTCGGGGGCTTGCACATACCCACCCAAAAATTCTTGATAATTACGTTCTGTGAGGATGAGGTGCGCCAAAATCTGATTCACACTCCATTCACCTGGCATGGGTGGTGTGTTGGCGGTTTCGTCAGATAATCCAGCCAAAATGTGTGATAATTCGGCATGTAGTGTGGCATAATCGGCTTGCATACGGTCGGCTAATTGACTGAAATTGCTCACTGCAGGGGGCAGTGGATAGCCCGAAAGGGTCAATTGAACCGTGTGCTTTTCTGCACCACGATAAAAGGTGACATCGACTGTATCGCCCGGTTTAAGACCTGCAAAATTGCCAGTTAGTGGCGCATTATTGCGGGCAGGCTTGCCATTGGCTTCGATTATCACATCACCCGATTTCAGACCTGCTTTTTCTGCGCCTAAACCGGGTATGGTGTTGCCCACGAACAATCCTTCTTTGACAGGCACACCCAACCGTTCAGCGACTTTTTCATCAAATGTATCTGGGAAAATGCCAATGAGAATGCGTTCTAAAATGCGTATATCTGCACCTGTCGTCAATGCCGATGACAAATTCCGCAAGACAATCTGCCACTCCATTTGATAAGCAGACAGCTCATCATCAGCTAAGCCATCATGCTTAAGCGTGAGTTTTGTGCCATCATCCACTGCTTGCAAATGATAAGATACTGTGGTGGTTTTATCTTCCCCTTTCACACGCCATGTATGTACAACCGTCTCATCAGGTCGCAACTGGATGAATTCGCCCATCATATACCAACTATTGTTGAGCCAATATAACAGAATATGCCCATTTTGTTCGACACGGGTATAAGCACGGTCACATAACCAATAAGCCAGCGCATCTTCATTCGTCAGCATATAATATAATGTCTTGGGACTTGTGGGGATGATTTGCGAGAGTGTGAGCGTCATAATACTTGTCCTCCTGATAGCAAATATGCGTGTATGCAATTAATCAATTATGCACAAAATTAATTTATAGAACAAGCATACAATAAAT
>PGTJ01000437.1 GCA_002794515.1 Phototrophicales bacterium | reverse complement strand
GCATCTTATCTCGGTGAGATGCAAAGGGGACATGAAAAATATAATCAAATCACTTATTTTTTTGATGATGATAATGGGGGTATCGGTCGTTGCACAAGAAAATAAACCCCTCACAATTGGATTTGCTCAAGTCGGTTCAGAAAGTGCGTGGCGCGTGGCATTCACCAATGCAACATTAGCAGAGGCAGAAGCACGCGGAATCAATCTCCTCTTTTCAGATGGCGAAAATAATCAAGACACACAGATTGCCGCACTTCGCTTTTTTATTCAGCAAAAAGTAGATGCTATCATCCTCGCACCCGTTGTCGAAACAGGCTGGAATACGGTATTACAAGAGATTAAAGATGCCAATATTCCCTTAGTGATTATTGACCGCAACATTACTGCCGATTCGTCGTCATATATCACACGGGTCGCGTCCGATTTTATGCATGAAGGACGTTTAGCCGCCGCATGGCTGGTGCAACAGACCAGTGGTGATTGTAATATCATCGAATTAGAAGGTACACCAGGCTCAAGCGCCGCCCGCGATAGACAAATTGGTTTTAACCAGATCATCAGCTATTTTCCCAATATGCGGATTATCTTGTCACAATCGGGCAATTTTACCCGCAATGGCGGGCGCGAAATTATGGAGACGATTTTATTGACCGAAAATATAGATGCCATATGTGCAATTTGGGCGCATAATGACGATATGGCAATTGGGGCTATCGATGCGATGCGGATGTATGGTGTCGATGCGGGCGAAGATATTTTGACCGTTTCGGTAGATGCTATTCCCGATATTTTCCTTTATATGATGCAAGGTGATGCCAACGCCACCGTTGAATTAAGTCCCTATATGGCGGCACCTGCTTTTGATGCTATTTATGCTTATCTCAATGGCGAGACCATCCCGCGCCTGATTCCTGTTTTGGGTCGGTTATATCTCCCTGATACAGCCGCCGAAGAATATGCCCGGCGTACCCAATAAAAATTGGGGCATTTGAGCAGTCTTAAGCGAGGTATTTTATGCGTTGGCTAAGAAATATCGGGCTGAATATCAAACTCACTCTGGTGATATTGGGTGTTTTGGGATTATTTTTAATCGCCACCATTATATTGTTGGTCTATAGCACACAAAGTTTCACCAGTGAGATCGGCAATGAACGCATTGAGGATGCTGTCACCACGATTCAAAACACGTTGACGACCATACAATCACAAATCGTCACCGACATTGAATTGTTAGTTGCTGATATTGCTTTTTTTCAGGCTGTGGGGCGGCGCGATGTCACACGAGTAAGTGAGATTATCGCCCGTACCAATTTAGACACGAATTTATATGATATTACCGTTGTAGATGGAGATGGCAACCGTTTATTTGGTGGGGATGACCAAGCAATCGATGCGCTCGCGCCTCAGATGTTGCATGATGGCATCAACAGCGAATGGGTCATCAAAGTCGTTGATGGGCAAACCCAGTTATACATTTCTGATGCCGCACAAGTGGTCAGTGTCACAGGTAATGTCTTGGGGGCATTGCGAATTGTTCGCCATCTTGACCAAGCATTTTTACAACGCCTTGTTGGTGAACAGCGACGGGTATCGGTTGGGTTGTTATATGAACAGCAAGTAGTCGCTCAGACAATCCCCATACCTGCCATTGAATTCGATTCACATGCCCTTAATCGTGATAATATCACCTATATGCCATCGTTTAATGCCGATGGTATCCCTTATATAGGGGCATATATGCCAATTGTTGTCAGCCAAAGTCGAGCGCCATTTTATCTATTGGTGTTTGTCGAACTTTCTGAATTGTATAACTTCCAAAATACAATTCTCGCCAATACGGTTGCTGTTTTTGTGTTGCTGATGACTGTCACTGTAGCCGCCATTTATTTTGTGATCTATCAAATCGTCATTAAGCCCATTTTACGTTTGCGTGAAATCGCCCAAGAAATGACTGGTGGGCAATATGAACGCCGTATTCCTGTGACCTACTTCATCATGGGAGGTCACAGG
>PGTJ01000082.1 GCA_002794515.1 Phototrophicales bacterium | reverse complement strand
ATGGAATAACGCGCAAAAAAGCCCAACATAAAAATAGCCTGCTCGCACAGGCTATTTTTATGTTGGGAAATTAGTTCATGCTCGGTTCTGCCTGATTTTCGCTGGCATTTTCGAGGATGAGTTCGTCATTCTCGTTGGTGGTCACGCGCACCACACTGGCAAGGCTAAATTTGCCCATCAAAATGCCATCCGACAGGGCATCTTCGACCTCATTTTGGATGAGGCGACGCAACGGACGCGCTCCATATTCGGGGTCGTAGCCTTTGGTAGCCAGCCATGTGCGGGCTTCTTCGGTCACTTCTAATGTAATGGCGTGTTCAATCAGGCGGTTGCCCACTTTCAGCAATTCTAAATCGACAATTTGCTTGATTTCCTCTTGGGTCAATGGGCGGAAGACGATGGTGGCATCTACACGATTGAGGAATTCGGGGCGGAAGGCGCGCCGTAATTGTTCATTGACCTTTTTCTTCAGTTCTTCATACGACTGTCGTTCATCTGTGGCGGCATCTGTTGGCATATTAAAGCCCAAACTCGCACCGCGTTTGATGGTATCTGCGCCGATGTTGCTGGTCATGACGATGAGCGCATTGCGGAAATCGACACGGCGACCGCGTGCATCGGTCAGTTGCCCCTCTTCCATAATTTGCAACAGCATATTGAAGGCTTCGGGGTGGGCTTTTTCGATTTCATCGAACACCACAATGCTATATGGACGGCGACGAATGGCTTCGGTCAGTTGTCCGGCATCTTCATAGCCCACATAACCTGGTGGTGCGCCGACCAAGCGGGCAATCGAATGACGTTCCATAAATTCGCTCATATCCAGTTGGACGAGCGCATCTTCACTGCCAAACATGAATTCGGCTAATGTCTTGGTGAGTTCGGTCTTGCCGACACCCGTCGGACCCAAGAACATGAACGAGCCAATCGGTCGGCGCGGGTCTTTGAGACCCGCACGCGCACGGCGCACCGCTTTGCTGATGGCGCTGATGGCTTCGTGTTGCCCGATGATGCGTTTGTGTAGGGCATTTTCCATCTCCATCAGGCGGATGGTCTCTTCGCCAGCCATACGCATGACGGGGATGCCCGTCCACATCGACACCACTTCGGCAATGTCATCCCCTGTCAGGCGGGGTTGATTGGTCTCGGTGTTCCAATTGGCTTTGAGTTCGGTGAGGATGTTGGCAATCGCATCACGCCGTTCACGCAATTCCATCACCCGTTCCGATTCGGTATCACCCTGATCTTCAGCAAGGATGCTCAGTTCATCTTCGATGTCAGCTAAGTCTAGTTCCAAACGACGGACTTGCGCCGCTTCTGGACTTTTATACATCCGCAACCGAGCGGCAGATTCATCGATGAGGTCAATCGCCTTATCGGGCAAGAAACGGTCTGGGATGTAACGTGCCGACAAATTCGAGGCTTGTTCGATTGCTTCATCGGTGATTTCGACATTGTGATGTTCCTGATAGGGTATCTTAATCCCTTGCAAGATCTCAATCGTCTCTTCGATAGAGGGTTCTTCGACCAAAATTTGTTGGAAGCGCCGTTCTAATGCCGCATCACTTTCGATATGTTTGCGATATTCATCCAGTGTTGTTGCGCCGATACATTGCAATTCGCCGCGTGCCAATGCGGGCTTGAGGATGTTTGCGGCATCCACACTGCTCCCCGCCGAACCTGCACCGACCAGCATATGCACTTCATCGATGAATAAAATGGCATCTGATGACTTAAGTTCTTCGATGACTCGTTTGAGTCGTTCTTCAAATTGACCGCGATACATCGTCCCCGCGACCAGCGAACCGACATCCAATTGTAACACACGTTTATTCATCAATGGACGGGGGACATCACCCGCGATAATCCGTTGTGCCAATCCTTCGACAATCGCCGTTTTACCCACACCCGGCTCACCGATGAGGGCAGGGTTATTTTTTCTGCGTCGTGATAACACCTGAATCACCCGCTCGATTTCCGTCTCGCGTCCGACAACTGGGTCGAGTTTATTCTCGCGTGCCAACTCGGTCAAATCGGTGGCGAGCTGGTCGACAAGCGGTGTTTTTTCAGAATTACGCCGTTTTTGAGGTGGTTGTTGAGGTGTTTTTTCTTCGGTATTGCTTTGCGGTTGCATCGGGCTTTCTTGAAGCACACGGCGTGTTTGCCTGCGGACTTCTTCGGGGCTGATGCCAAGTCGCTTGAGGACATCAATCGCCACGCCCTCTTGTTGGCGGACTAAGCCCAATAATAAATGTTCTGTGCCGATGTAATGATGTCCCATACGGCGGGCTTCATCCACCGCTAATTCCAATACTTTTTTCGTCCCTGGAGATAAATCCAGTTGGGTTGGAGATGTCCGTGTAGAAGCGCGTGTGAGGCGTTCTACCAGTTCTTCGACACGGCGGGGTTCTAATCCCAAATCGCGCAACACACGACCTGCCACACCACCTTCTTCGCGCATGAGACCCAGTAATAAATGCTCTGTGCCGATATAGTTATGATTCAGTCGTTCTGCTTCTTCCTGAGCCAGCCCCAAAACGCGCCGCGCCCGTTGTGTGAATCGTTCCATCTTGTTCGCCACGGTCAATACCCTCCGTTGGCACACTAAATAAGTTTTACCTATCCATTACTGCGATAATAAGCGATTACAGAGCCAATGTTCACATATATCTATTATAGCAGAGGTTTTTACCTCTTAACATTCTAGTCTAGCACGAATTGATTAGAAATATGCCAACATTTTTCATCTAAGTCAGCTTTGTACCCGTTTGAGTTTTGTTACAAGTTGTGTTTAGGATAACTGAAACTGCTCACGGATGGTTTTTGTTTCGCCTGTGTTGATGTCATAGACCAAACAATTGGCTATCTGCAGTAATTTTTGTTGCCCTTTCAGAAAGCTCAATGCACCGTTTTCATCCCGCGACTCGCTAAATGGCGCAGAGACGAATCCCGCTCGTAAGCTGACTGGTTTGAGCAGATGCCCACTATCTTTTCTGACGAAAAAGGCATTGCACCCCATGCGGTTACATCCGATAAAATCATACCCTTTTTGTTGCGCCAATTGATACAAAGCGGGCAACGATGCGCCAAAATACAAGTTGGAATGATGCGCTTTGGTGCGTACGAAATCGGCTTGATAGGGGATGGTGATAGCATGTTGGTCGCCAAAGGTGGCATTATATTCGCATATGACGATGGTTGGTTGCACAACATCAATCGCATCCCATACCCAATAATCGTTACCATCGATATCCACGCTCAATATGCCGATCTCGCCCGCAAATCCAGCCTCGGAGATGAGCGTGTTGATATTTTCTTTGGTGATAAACGCTCGCTTCACCGTTAAATCACGTTGCCATCCGATAGGGTCGGTTTGGATATACCGCACCGCCGCATCACTGCCATCCATGACCAATCCCCGCCAATAATCGTGTTTGAGCAAAAAGCGCGTATTGGCTTCGACATAATTTTCAACACCGAATTCGATGAATGTCTTCGAGATGTTGGGGATGTGCGCCAATAAAAATTGGATGATGCCATCTTCTCCTGTTTGCGAAAATACCGAAAATTCGGCTTCATGCAGAGGGGTGTCCGGTGGTAATGCGCGTACGCGTGCCGTGTACAATCCGCCCAACAACATCATCATGCGTTCATCACGGTTTAGCGTATCTTGGATGAAATGTGTATTGATGGGATAACTGTTTTCTGAAAAAATCTGATGAACTGTTTGTATATGGTTATGAACATCACCGAACTGCCGATTAAAATAATGGACAATCGGGCGTGCAAGTCGTTTGAGCATGGATATATCCTTTCTTATGGTTGTGCGATTGTGAACAAATCGGCATAATGGGGGCTATCCTTGCGGATCGCGATGCCCATCGGCAGGCGTACTTGCCCCGCCGTGAAGTAGGTATAATCTCGCATGAATGTCGGATGGGTGGTGATGGCTTCGAGCATCTCGATATAATCGGGATAGGGCAGATACAACAAATCGGGGCGGTAATCATTGAGCAAGACGCTTGCCGAAAAGCCATTTAGGGCAAAATTTGTATCGTTCAATCCCGCCAAATCGATCACCCGCCACGAAAAATTTGCCACCGCCACCGCGCCCACTTCTGTGGTGGCAACGTTGATATTATCTATATTGGCGAATTGCGCCAATTTATACCACCGCGCATCATGTGGCGGGTAATACGTATGGTGATGCTGAGAGATGAACAGATGAGTCTGATGAATGCTATCCGATACGATGATCATCCCCACCGCGATAATACTCACCATCATCACTTGGCGGATAGGCACACGCAAAAAGCGCCATACGATTGGGATGAGCATCCACAACCGTTCGGTCATCGATAATCCGCCCAAATAAGCGAGCCATATCAAAATCGGCAAGGTGGGATAATAAAATCGTTGATATTCGGGCATGATTTGCGTCACGAATAGCGCATAATAACCGATATAGCCCAACATCCCCACAATCAGACCGCGTTCTAACCCGCCCATTCGCTTGATAAACGCTTTGGGATGAATGACCAAACCAGCGATGATGAGCAATATCAGATAACGGTTGCTATAGATATATGCGCCGAGCTGGTTAATCGCCACCGCCACATATTGATTTGCCAAGTAACCATCAGCAATCCCGCCACTTTTGGCGAAGAATGGCAAGGGTAATGCCACACCAAAATACAAACGGGCGATGAACAGTGTGATGATGAAGGTGATAGTGGTGATGCCACCGAATAAAACGGCTTGTTGACGGGTATACTGCTTGGTTGGGAATAGCCATAAGGCGATCGGCACACATACGGTGAATAACATCACATCGGGACGGACGACAAATCCCAAACCGCCAAATATGCCCATGAATACCATCAATGGGCGGGTTGGCGTGTGGATATAAATCATCATGCCGATGATATACAACGTGACATACACCAACACGGTGGTCGTCCCCATGCCACTGGTGAAATGATGAAGCAGGTTGGTATGTGCCGATAGGCTGATGGTGATGAGCGCCATGATCAACAAAAATCGAGATGCTTGTTTTTGCTTATGCGATAAGCCAACGCTGATGCCACCTAATCCGAGCGCTATGATGATTATCCACAACACGCCGAACAGCGTGCTGGCATATTGCACCAGTTGCACAGGCGAGAGCCACCAATTAATACGCGATACAATATATACCATCCAGCCATATGCCAATTCGGTCATGCCGAAGACGGGCGCTTCGCCCATATTCCATGTCCAGATGCCCGTTGTGGATAGGTTATGAGCGTAGCGGGCGAACATCAGCGCATCATCCCATACCGTTGGGGGTGTTTGTAAAAATAACCCCGTGGCGATTATTGCCATCAGCACGATGATGAATAGGCACAAGGCGCTCATGATGCCTATCACCCACCAGAATGCCGTGAGCGATTTCATCTCCCAGATGGTCATGATGACCATCGCCACCCATATCAGGCATAATCCCAAAAAGATGGGATCGTAAATTAAGACACGCACCTTAAAATCGTATTGGATAGCCGTATCATCTGGCAACACCACGCGCAATTGCGCCATAACACCGTTTGTGGGGGGTACATGACAAAATAAACGGTTATCTGGTGCGGCGACTCCTTGCCCGTTGATATAAACCCCGCGGGTATTGTTCATATCCCACCACGCCCACACGCATTGTGTTGGGATGAGCAGGGTATCGGTGATCAGATCGAAGCGGATGGTGGTCGCGCTGATTTGTGGTGTGTTGGGGATGATGGTATCTAACGATATGGGGGTAGGGCGCAAATAAATGATATAAATGAAGCCCCCTAAAACAAAGATGAGTGCAATACGGATGATATGTTGTTGTTGAGCCGAAATTTTCATGAGGGGCTTATGCACAAGGGCGATGGATAACGCTTGCTTATCCATCGCCCCGTAATCGGTTTATTGACCAGACATATATCGTTGCAGGTCACGGTCTAACCATTCGGGCGAATTGACTCGCTTGAGGCTCAGACCGAGACGGCGATTTTTGACATCAATCTTGACCACGCGCAAATCGAGTTCATCACCCTCTTTGACCACTTCACGCGGATGATTGACGCGCTTATCAGACAATTCAGAGATATGAATCAGCCCTTCAATATCTTGGGCTTGTGTCAGACGGGCGAATGCGCCGAATTTCGTCATCTTGGTGACTGTTGCCTTGACTAAATCGCCCACTTGATAGGTGGTCGCCACTTCGTCCCAGGGGTCGGCTTCTTGGCGTTTGATGCTCAAGCCGATGCGACGGCGGTCGCGGTCGATGCTGATCACCTCTACCTTGACCGTTTGCCCAACTTTAAGGGCTTCTTTGGGATGTGTGACATGTTTCCACGAAATTTCGGTCAGGTGGACTAAGCCTTCTGCGCCACCAACATCGACAAATGCGCCAAAATCTTCGAGGCTGACCACACGCCCATTGGGGATGATTTGCCCAACGGTCAATTCGTCTATCAATGCCTCTTTGCGCCGTTCACGCCGTTCACGCGATGCGGTGCGTTCAGATAAAATTAGACGATTGCGACTGCGGTCGACTTCCATCACCTTGACGATAATCGGGTCGTTGACCATACGAGCATAGCGGTCTTCGGTTGTGCCTTCGCCGTGTTCGAGTTGATTTTTGCGGTCATCACTAATTTGGCTTTGGGGGATGAACCCGCGTAGCCGTCCGAAGCGCACAATCAACCCGCCCTTGTTATAACCTGCGACATTGGCTTCGTAAGGGTCTTGTGATTTGTGATAGGCTTCTGCTCGTTGCCAATCGAGTTCTTCAATCGCCCGATTCGCAGAGAGGATGATTGCACCTTCATGTGAATGTGGATTGACCACATACACCGTCACTCGTTTACCCTCTTTGAGTTCCTCTAGTGCTTGGCGTGTCATGCGTTCCAATTCACGACCAGGGATGACACCGACCGCGCCATCACCCAAATCGACTGTGACGGCTGTCGGCAATGCACTGGTGATGACCCCTTCGACCAAATCACCCCGCTTAAAGCGCAGTGGGGCGCTATCGGGGGCGGGGGGGGTTTGTACATCATCTTCGTGCATCGAATCGCCGTGTTCGCTAGCAGAAGGCGCTCCATCGTCCTCTACTACGGCTGTTGGTGCGGTTGTCTTGGCGACATTTTCGGCAACCTCTGTCGCGTTTGTCAACACATCTTCTTCTTGTAGTGTTGTTTCCGTAGATGGCTGTTCCATGTTTTTTTCGTCCATCCCTGTTGTCTCTGAACTCATAACAGAAGCGATATATTGTTTTGGAGGCGTGGGAATTCCCCAACCAACAATATACCTTCCTCCTTCCCGAAAAATGATAACTGGGTGATAATTTTTACGATTTTTAGCCAATGGGCTATAAGTCCTTCATTATACCCCTGTTTGTGTAATATTGACAAGCGCATGTTTGGTTTGAAAAATGTGTTATGTGCATAATTGGAATAATTGAATCGCCATTTGGGGTTTATAATCACATGCGTTATGATTATTATAGTACAAATCGTTGAGTTGAGGATAACCGTATGTCTGGCTGGACAATAGGCACGGCATTAAAAGAAGGCAAACGAAAATTGCGCGAAGCCTATGATGAGGTTTCGTTTGATGCTCAAATTCTGTTGGCAACGGTGCTGGGTGTCGATAGGGCGCATATCATCGCACATCCCGAAAAACCAATCTCCGATGAGCAGGTGGTGGCATATGCTAATCTGATTCAACGGCGTGTGAACGGCGAGCCATATGCCTATTTGGTCGGACACCGCGAATTTTATGGGCGCGATTTCATCGTCACGCCCGATGTCCTCGTGCCACGACCAGAGACCGAGCATTTGGTCGAACACGCCATTATGATGGTCGAAGGATTTTATAAAGACCCGGCAGAAGTGCGGGCGGTGGATGTTGGCACGGGTAGTGGCATCATCGCCATCAGTTTCGCCTTGCGCTTTCCAACAGCAACGGTTTATGCCACCGATATTAGCCCAGAGGCGTTGGCGGTCGCCAAGTGCAATGCCGAATTGCATGGTGTGAAGAATATCCAATTTTTGGAGGGGCATCTGTTAGAACCGCTCTACGAAAATAATATCAAAGTAGACCTCATCTTATGCAATCCGCCCTATCTCCCCAGCGATTTAGTGCCTCAATTGCCTTTTAGCCGATTTGAGCCAGAGATCGCCCTCGATGGTGGCACAGATGGGTTGCTGTATTATCATTTATTGTTCAAACAGGTGCATTTGGTCGGCGTACCACCTATCCGCATGTTCTTAGAAATCGGCTCTACTCAAAGCCAAGCGGTGTTACGGATTGCCCATCAGCACCTCAGTATCATGCTTCAAGAAGTCATTCGTGATTATGCTGGTCATGACCGCGTGGTACGGTTATCGGCAAAATAACGACAACATGTTTTCTCAGCACAATAAGGATTGTAAAAAAGATGCGTGACCAATTTTTGCTCGCTTCTAATGTGATATTTTTGAATCATGGCTCGTTTGGAGCATGTCCCAAGCCTGTATTCGATACCTATCAGGGATGGCAACGCGAACTCGAAGCACAACCAGTCGAATTTTTGGGCAGGCGTGCCGATAAATTATTGGATGAAGCCCGCGAGGTGCTGGCAGAATATCTGATTTGTCATCCTGATGATGTGGTGTATGTCCCCAATGCCACACACGGCATGAACATGATTGCGCGGTCGATTCCGCTCAAGGCGGGGGATGAGATCCTCGCCACCGACCATGAATATGGCGCGGTCGATTTGCTGTGGCAGTTCATCAGCGAAAAGACGGGCGCGACCTATATCCGCCATCCCATGCCACTGCCCATGACCACACCCCAAGCCTTCATCGACCAATTTTGGAGCGCCGTCACCCCGCGCACGAAAGTGATTTCGATTAGCCACCTCACATCACCAACGGCGCTCATCTTTCCCATCGCCGAGATCATCAAACGAGCGCGGGAAGCAGGCGTATACACCGTCATCGATGGCGCACATGCCCCCGGTCAATTATCGTTAAACTTGACCGAACTCGACCCCGATTTTTATACGGGCAATTGTCATAAATGGTTGTGTGCGCCCAAAGGT